>CAYNZG010000007.1:0-2700 GCA_964401525.1 uncultured Ruminiclostridium sp. | reverse complement strand
GGCACCCTGCCCACTCCCAGCCTGTCCGGCTCCACCTTCGACGGCTGGTACACCAAGGTCACCGGCGGCACCAAGGTCACTTCTTCTACCACCGTCAACCTGACGGCTGATCAGACTCTCTATGCCCGGTTCTCCGCTGTGCAGCAGAGCGGCGGCACCATCACCCTCCAGATCGGCAACCCCAAGATGACCGTGAGCGGTGCGTCCAAGTCCATCGACGAGCAGGGGACCGTGCCCGTCATCCGCAACAGCCGGACCCTTCTGCCGGTCCGTGCGGTCTTCGAGGCCATGGGCGGCACCGTGGGTTGGGACAACGCCAACCGGGTGGTCACTCTGACCAAGGACGGCAAGACCCTCTACCTGGGCATCAACAATACGATGAGCTGGGACAGCAAGGGCAAGTACTACACTCTGGACTCTGCCCCTGTTATCCTGAACAGCCGCACCATGCTCCCCATCCGCTTCGTGGTGGAGTACTTCGGCGGCGATGTTGCCTGGAACGGCACCAGCCAAACTGTCACCATCACCTACTGATCCCGCACCCCGGGGCAAGGTCGTCCCTTGCTCCGGGGTATTTTATCATCAGAAAAGGAGCGCGTTCCCAGACCGAGCGGGACGACGGCTGCGCCAACCAGGTCTTTGAGGTCCACCCCCAGTCCGTGGTGGATGCGACCACGGCCCCGCGCGCCCAGTTGGTGGGCGCGCCATGGACAGTCTGTCGAAACAGAGTCGCAGGCACGATGGGAAGGTCTATCCCACATCCGTGGCAGAGCGGCACCCCCCTCAACGGGGTCCAGGGGCAAAGCCCCAGCGCTCTTTTTCCCCATTTTCTCCGGAGAAAATGGGGCCCTGCCGGAGGCTCTGCGCCCACGCGGAGGATACCCCATGCCTTTTTTCGACGAATTAAAAAAGAGATGCCCGTGGGCATCTCTTTTTTTGCGTCGATATGGTTTTCAGGCAGCCAGAAGAGCTTCCAGGCGGGCGCGGATGAGGCCCATGAGCTTGCCGTTTTCCGGCATCTCCTTGTACTCGCTCTTGTCGCACAGCATGGCCAGATCCTCGGAGAAGTAGCCCTCCTCGAAGACATCCAGACCGGCCTGCATGAGGCAGTCGGCAAAGCGGACCAGGTCGGCGTTGCCGTCCATCTCCCCCCGCTTCTTCAGCGCGCCGGACCAGGCGGCCATGGTGGCCAGGGGGTTGGAGGACATGGCCTCACCCTTCTGGTAGCGGCGGTAGTGGTCGGTGATGGTGCCGTGGGCGGCTTCGAACTCGAAGTTGCCGTCGGGGCTCACCAGCACGCTGGTCATCATGGGCAGGGACCCGGCGGCTGCGGCGATGAGGTCGCTCATCACGTCGCCGTCGTAGTTCTTACAGGCCCAGATCATGCCGCCCTTGGAGCGGATGGCCTTGGCGGCCACATCGTCGATGAGGGCGTAGCGATAGGTGAGACCGGCCTTCTGGAAGGCCTCCTGATACTCCTCCTCGAAGACCTTCTGGAACAGGAGCTTGAAGGTCTGGTCGTAGTCCTTGGAGATGGTGTCCTTGGTGGAGAACCACACATCCTGGTGGGTCTCCAGACCGTAGGTGAAGCAGCTCCGGGCGAAGGACAGGATGGAGTCGTCCCGGTTGTGCATGGCCTGGAGAACGCCGGGGCCTTTGAACTCAAAGACGGTCTGGCGGGAGGTCTCCACGCCGTTTTCGTCGGTGAAGACCAGCTCGGCCTTGCCCGGGCCGGGGACCCGGTACTCCACAGCCCGGTAGATGTCGCCGTAGGCGTGGCGGGCGATGGTGATGGGCTTTTCCCAGCAGGACACCACGGGCTTGACCCGGGAGATCAGGATGGGGGTGCGGAAGACTGTGCCGTCCAGGGCGGCCCGGATGGTGGCGTTGGGGGACTTCCACATCTGCTTTAAGTTGTACTCCTCCATCCGCTGGAGGTTGGGGGTGATGGTGGCGCACTTGACCCCGATGTGGAGCCGCTTGATGGCCTCGGCGGCCTGGACGGTGATCTGGTCATCGGTGGCATCCCGGTTGGGCAGACACAGGTCGTAGTACTCGGTGTTCAGCTCCACGAAGGGCTTGATGAGCTCCTCCTTGATCATGGACCACAGGATGCGGGTCATCTCGTCGCCGTCGATCTCCACGATGGGGTTGGGCATTTTGATTTTTTCCATGGTATTCTCACCTCGATGGTATTCTCGCCTCAAATGAGAGTGCGATGAAAACCCCACTTCCGTTGCCGGGCAAATGTCGTTTATTTGTTCGCGGCAACGGAAGCGAGAGTAAAGTTCTTTCTGCTTCTCTTTCTTTCAAGAAAGAGAATTTTAAGAAAGAGCATTCTGGGCGGCGTAGTGATTCATGAGGCAGCCGGTGAGCAGCAGCTCCCGCTCCTCGCCGGTGGTGTTCTTGAGATACAAGGTCAGGTCCTTCACGCCGTCGGCGGTGACCACCTTGGCGGGGAAGACATCGTCGCCGTTCTCGACCTTGGCCTTTACGTCGGGGACATAGATGAAGTCGCCGGGCTGGCAGGGGAACTCGTCGCCCTCGGCCAGGGTGAAGGGCATCATGCCCCAGTTGACGCAGTTGGAGCGGTAACGCTTGGTGGCGAACTCATAGCAGATGTTGGCTGCTCCGCCCAGCACGCGCTGGCAGGAGGCAGCCTGCTCCCGGGCGGAGCCGTCGCCGGGCTTGTTGGCGAAG
>CAYNZG010000006.1:7955-18255 GCA_964401525.1 uncultured Ruminiclostridium sp. | reverse complement strand
GGGCAAGAAGATCACCTCCTTGGGGTGGAACCTTCCGCCATTATACCGGAAAGGGTTGAGCCGAAGCAAATGTAATGGTTTCCAGGTGTCCCGGAGCCGGGAGGAGCCTTTACAAGAGGGAATAACCTTGCTATCATTAAATGAAAGGAACTCTAAAAAATCGCCCAGCTATATCGTGAACAGCATGGGAAAGGTTCTCATATTAAGAGTTCGCTGGACGCTAAAGATAGAAAAGGAGCGTATCATGCAATTAGGATGGGTGGATTTTTCAAGGGAAGACAGAGACAAGGTGTTCGATGTTATGAGCCTGCTGCGGGAACAAGACGCAATGGATGAGATCGGTATCGGCCTGGTCCGAGATACCTTTTCGAATCGCTTCTTCCCGGGGACCTCCACCGTCCAGACGATCGCCAAGTATTTTCTCATAGTTCCCTATGTGTTAAAAGAGGCTACAGAGGGCCGATATGGTAAGGATCTGCACACCATCCTCCAAAGGATTGACCGGGAGGAAAAGGAGTGCGGCATCCGATTGATGCAGAATTGCCCGGAAGAAGAAGGCGTCATCGGTCGTCGTGTGCTGCCCAAGAACTGGGTCGCGCGGAAGCCATCCGGCATCTACTGGAACGGCGTCCGTACCTATGGCATCTGCACCCGGGATCTTACCATCTCGGAGCTGCTGAAGGCCTCGATTGCTTTGCAGAACCGAAAGAAACCATCCGCCTTGGGCAACCGGGGCGATGACACCGTTGATCCTGAGCGGGATGACGCGGATGCTGGCAGAGATACACCAGCGCAGTTGTTCTCTGTGCCGGATGATTACTATGGCGATTGGCGCACCGATCTGTCCGTCCACCTTACGGCATCAGAGGCAGCTTTCCTGCGGAAAAAGATCGAAACCGGTGTGCCTGGGTCGCTGATGGGCTATCTGCTCCACAACAATATCGATGTAACAAAATACGATTCCTTTGAAGCGGTCTATGAAGATCTGGGGGCTGTTGTCCCGGCGGAACTCGCCCGAACGATGAAGCTGGCCTGTGATTTTAACAGACTGGTGTATACGGCCCGGGTGCGCTATAACCACATCCTCTCGGCTGGGCAGAATGCGGATGCCGTGGCGGAGTGGGCCTGTATCGAAGAAAGGATGCCGCACATGATGTCCGTGGACGTGGACGATGTGCTGCAGACGCTTGAAATTAAAAACACCCGCCTGCGCCGCTTCCTGATCCGCTTTCAGGCGGCACTGATGGCTGGAGACCTAAGTGCTGCCGACGAGGTGCTGATCAGTCGAGAGATCGAGCTCAAGACCTGCAGCCGGGCCAAGCTGTGCAAACGGGATAACTATGCCAACGATCGCTGGATCGGTGGCCGCTATCTGGACTACCGCTTTTTCAGCGCGAAGCGTATCATTACGGATATCTACCGAGGGGAGGGGACGGCTCATGTTTAAGACCAACGAAGCCGAGGACCGCGTGAGATATCATGATCTGCTCCTCCCGCCGGAGGGATACGCCTTGCACTTTGCCGTGGGTACTACCTATTCGCTGGATCTGGAAGCACTCACCGCAGTGTGCCTATCGCTTGGTCTGGCCGAAGATACAGACAGTGCGCTGCGCCGGGATCCGGTCAGTATGCTGAACGCGTTGCAAAAGGTGTCAGAAAAACTGCTGATTTTCTGTGAAGCTGGGCAGATCAGGAACTCCGGCAACCACAGCCCTCTGGGTTTGCTGCTGGAGAAAATGATCGTGCCTGTGGCACTCCCGAAGAGCCGGGGCATGGAGCGCTATCCTGCGTTCCATCCTAAGACCTGGGTGCTTCAGTATGTGAATGCGCAGGGGGAATATCGGTATCGCTTTGTGGTTCTAAGCCGCAATCTGACCTTTGACAGAAGCTGGGATGTCAGCTTTGCTATGGATAGTTCCCCAGTGGCACAGACCGCACAAAAAACACGGCCGATCATGGAGTATTTGGAGTTCTTGCGAAAGCAGATCCATCCGGACAAAGTGCAGAACGCCAGGGCAAAGCGAAGCGCCACCCGAAAGCTACGTGATGCGCTGGATGGCGTGTGTTTTACTACCGACAGCAAGGCGTTCGGAGATGACTTTGAGGTGATGCCGCTGGGCATTGGTGCCGGTGGTTACGATATGAATCGCGATCCACTGTTTTGTAAAACCCATGGGATGGCGGATCACAGCTTTCACGAACTGGTGGTAGTTTCTCCGTTCCTTTCCGCCAGCCTGATCGAGCAGTGGAATCAACCAGGGCACTCTCTGACGGGCACGACCCGTACTTTGATCACACGGAGATCGGAATTATCCAGGATCACTGCCGGGCAATCCAGCCGCTTCCAAATCTACACGCTGAAAGACGATATCGTGGATGGGGAGGAGGCCGTATCCGATGACACCGCGGAAAAACAGAAGCAGGACATTCATGCGAAGCTCTACCTGCGGAAGAAGTATGCTGATGTGGATCTTTACTTAGGGTCCATGAACGCGACTTATTCTGCTGTGAACCGAAACGTGGAGATGATGATCCGGCTGCGCACAAAGAACAGGTATTATAGCGGGGAAGCGTTCCTCCGTGATTTATTCTGCGGAGCGGCGGATGACCCACAAAATCCCTTTGAGCTCTCGACCGTAATGGAAGCAACGGTCGATACCCGGCAGGAGGATGCCAATCGGCTGGAACAGATCATCAAGACGGCGTGCCGACTGCCGATGAAGGCATCCGTAACGGAACGAGACGGGAAATATGATGTCTTGCTGGAACTCAATGGGCAGATCCCGGAGGGCGATCTTTCTATCACGCCGTTCCGCCGCAATTTGCCGATGCCGCTGAAAAACACGATGGTATTCCTGCAGCTGGATATCCTTCAGGTCTCTGAATTCTATATGCTGCGCGCGTCTGTCGGTGATATGGTCCTCGACCGGATCATCATGATCCCTACCGTAGGCATCTCGGAAGAACGGGAACGTGAGGTAGTGAACAGTGTGGTCAAGGATAAGCGGACCTTTGTGGAGTATGTGGCGTTTATGCTGGGCGACAGCCACCTGCTCTCCCTGATGGAAGAACGGTCGCCGGTTGGCTCCGGAAGCCGGAATCATGGCCGCGAGAGTATGCCTGCGCTGTATGAGAAAATGATGAAGGCTGCCTTGGAGGAACCGGAAAAGATCGATGAAATAGGAAGTCTGCTGCAGAGCATCACCAGGGAAGACATTGTCCCGGATGAGTTCCGGGACTTGTATGCAGCCGTGAAGAGAGCGTTGCGACTGCGATAAAGAAGGGAAGGGCGTGTATGGCGAAATTCAATATAGATGCTGTGGAGGCCAAGACCATGCACGGCCTGAAGGATTTTCAGCGGGCAACGGTGGAGCGGATCGATCACTTGTTCCGGAATGGTCAGAATCGGGTTTTGGTCGCAGATGAGGTCGGCATGGGGAAGACATTGATCGCCCGAGGCGCGATCGTAAAAACAGCCCGAATACGCCTGGAGCAGCAGGACGAACGGATGAAGGTGGTCTACATCTGCTCCAATACCGGCATTGCCGACCAGAATATACAGAAGCTCAAGGTATCTGACTCTGCCCGGATCGAAGGAGTGTCTGATACCCGGCTGTCCATGCTCCACTTGAAAATTGCTGAGCAGGAGTCTGATGAGGACCTGCGGGAAGGGTATATCCAACTGATCCCCCTGACCCCTGGGACCTCTTTTCAGATGACCCACGGCGGCGGCACCTACAAAGAGCGAGCTTTGATGTTTGCGATCCTGTCTCGCATCCCCAAGCTGGCGGAGCACCATGAGGAATTGGAGAAATTTCTGGTTTATGGGGCAGATGGCGCGTGGTATTCCTGGGCAAGAGATCACTATGAGACAAGGGTATCGGACTGCGAAAAGACAACAAAGGGGAAATACCCTGCGTCCGTCATGACCAAAATTTACGCATATGACCGGGAGCGGTCGGTCCTCTCTAAGCTGGTCGAGCATCTGACAAAGCGGAGATCCGGTACATCTCCTTATAAGGATGTCGTCATTCTCAATGCGCTGCGGGTCATGTTTGCGCGGATCAGCACCGAGATGCTGGAGCCGGACCTTGTCATCATGGATGAGTTCCAGCGCTTCAAATTTCTGCTGCGTTCTGAGCAGGAATCAGAGACCGGCATCCTGGCACAAAAGTTCCTGGGCGGTGGGGACACCAGGATCCTGCTTCTCTCAGCCACGCCGTACAAGCTATACTCTACGCTGGAAGAAATAGACGAGGCTCAGGTGGATGAGCATTATTCAGAGTTCCTGCAGGTGATGGATTTCCTGTTTGCGGAGCGGTCCGGTGCGTTTCGCCGGATCTGGACAGAGTATTCTACTGCGCTGCATGAACTGCGTGTCGGAAGCACGGCGATCCTTCAGGTGAAGTGTGCGGCGGAGGATGCCATGTATTCTGCTGTCTGCCGCACGGAACGGATCTCCGTGATGGAGTCCGGCGACTATATCGATGACAGTAGTGTGAAGGAGCCGTTGGACATCACGGAGATGGATGCTGCGTCGTACCTTGCTGCCGGAAAGCTACTTAAAGCAATGGATGCGGGTGATTCCTTTCCGATAGACTATGTAAAAAGCTGCCCTTATCCGCTGTCCTTTATGAACAACTATAAGATCAAGCGGAATATCGAGCAGTATTTTAAGACTCATCCGGATGAGATCGATGCTGCCGGAAGTGACCTACTGTGGATCGATCCTGATCTGGTGAGGAATTATCGGGAGCTTCCTGCCACCAATGCCCGCCTGGAAAAACTGAAAAGGGTGGCCTTTGCGGGCGGCGCAGAGCTGTATCTATGGGTTCCGCCCAGCAGACCGTATTACACTTTGCAGGGGGCATACCGTAACAGTGCGCATTTTTCCAAGATCCTGGTCTTTTCTGCTTGGGAGATGGTGCCGAAAATGATCGGTGCTATGCTCTCTTATGAAGCGGAACGGAAAACAGTAGGGCGTTTGGAGCATCGATCCGGGAATGTGGATCAGAAAAATCTGGGGTACCATGCGCAAAATCGGTATCCGTACTCACGCATGACGTTCTCTGCACCCAACGGTGAACCGAGAAGCATGACGCTGTTCGGTTTGCTGTATCCCTCTGCGACCCTGGCTGCGCTCTATAATCCCGTTGCATCCATGAATGCCGATCTGACGCTGACCGATATAGAACGCCGGATCCGAGGAGAACTTCGCGGCAAATTGGAGCAGTTGAAAACATATCAGGAGAGCACTACCGGAAGGGAAGACACCAGATGGTATTATCTGGCGCCTATGCTGATGGACGGTGCAGACTATGTAACGGATTGGCTCTCTGCGTTAGCAATGACTGTGACCGAGGATGACGGAGACACGGAGAAGGGAACCATTGACCGGAGCAAGCGGGCGTTTCTGGCACATATCGACCGTTTGAAGCAGTATGTCGAGGTAGGTGATGCTCTGAAGCTGGGGAGGATGCCCAATGATCTGCTCTCTACTTTGACCGATATGGCGCTGGGCTCTCCTGCGGTCTGTATTTATCGTTCTAACGGCGGCAATATTGCGTATGCGACCGCCTTGGCGAAGGTGTTCGTCAACTATTTCAACACGACGGAATCCACGGCGATCGTAGAGCTGGCGGCGAATCAGCATCACGCCAAGCAGTCTGATGACAATACCCATTGGCAAAATGTGTTGCTATACTGTAAGGACGGCTGTTTTCAAGCGATGTTTGATGAGTATCTCCACCTGATCCGTGAGAGTGTCGTTTTTTCTGATGAAGCCTCCCGGGACAGTGCGGTGCAAAGGATCATGCTGCATGATTTGAATATCCGAGCGGCATCCTATCAGCCGGATACCTTCCCTCAATTTCGCAAAAAGATCCACGGCGAGGAGATCACAGATCTGTTTCGTATGCGAGCGCGTTATGCGGTGGGCTTTGTTACGGATGGCGAGGACGACAAGAAGGCAGTCCGTAAGAACAGTATTCGTGGCGCGTTCAACAGTCCGCTTTGGCCCTTTGTTTTGGCAACGACCTCGATAGGCCAGGAAGGACTGGATTTTCATAGATATTGCAGAAAGATCATGCACTGGAATCTGCCCGGTAATCCCATTGACCTGGAGCAGCGGGAAGGACGGATCAACCGATATAAGTGCCTGGCCATCCGGCAGAATGTTGCCCGAAAATACGGCAATGCCCAGTTCACATCTGATATCTGGACGGAGATGTTTGCTGCTGCGCAGGCAGAGAAGAGACCAGGACAGTCGGATCTGGTGCCGTTTTGGTGTTTCGGGGAAGGGCAGGAGATCAAGATCGAACGGATCGTACCCATGTATCCTATGAGCAGGGATAGCATTGCCTATCACCGACTGATCAAGATCCTGTCCTTGTACCGCCTGACATTGGGGCAAGCTCGCCAGGAGGAGCTGCTGAAATATCTGTTTCGGGAGTGGGACGATCCTGCGGAATTGAAGAAGCTGTTTCTTGATTTGAGCCCGTTTTCAAAAAATAAGGGAAACATATGATTGCGACATACCCCCCCGGAGCCCCCCGGAGCTTAAGCTCCGGGGGGCTCCGGGGGGTATGTTTGAGCAAATAGAAAAGAGACTGTCTTAATAATACATCAGCTTATTGGCCTGGGTCCGCAGCTCAGCCCGGAAGTCGGGGTGTGCGACGGCGATCAGATTTTCCACTCTCTGCTTCACGGTTCGCTGGCGGAGCTTGGCGATCTCGTACTCCGTGACAACATAGTCGGCCAGATTCCGGGAAACGGTGACGATGGAGCCCTCCTGCAAAGTGGGGACGATGCGGGAGAGGGTCCCCTTTTTCGTGGTGGACACTGAGGCGATGATACCGCGCCCGCCTTTGGAATGATAGGCCCCGTAGGCGAAGTCGGTGGCACCGCCGGTGCCGGAAAATTGGGTCAGTCCGATGGATTCCGAGCAGATCTGACCGGTCAGGTCATACTGCAGACCGCCGTTTATGGACAGGACATTGTCGTTTTTGGCGATGATGGCGGGATCATTGGTGTAGATGCCGCGACGAATGTGGACGCGGGGATTGCGGTCGATGTAATCATACAGGAACTGGTCGCCAATGGCAAAGGCTGCCACCGAGATGTTTTGATCAATTAATATAGAATGGTCATCTTGCAAACGATACCGTTGTTGGATATAATCGTTTGTATAGTACGCGATCCCGCTCGAAACAGGAGGCTCCTATGGGAAAATATGAGACCTTGCTCCGCGTAGCTGAACTGAAAAATGTGACCAAGGTTGCGGAAGAGCTGGGATACTCTCAGCCGAATATCAGCCATATCATCCGGCGCACCGAGGAAGAACTCGGGGTCCGTCTGTTTAATCGCGGCAACCGGAGCATTCTCTCCCTGACCCCTGCCGGGGCGGAGCTGATCCCGCTGATGCAGCAGGCGGAGGACATCGAGCGGACGATCCAGAAGGTGGCCCGCACCTATCAGACCGATACCATTCGGATCGGCTGCTTTTACAGCGTGTCCGCCTATTGGCTCCCCTTTATTTTAGAGCGATTCACGGAGCAGTTCCCTCAGGTCAAGGTGTCTATCGTGCATTCGGATTCGTATTCCGAGCTGGAACGGCTGCTTTCTCAGGGGGATATCGATTGCTCCTTTTACGCCGGATTCTACAACAAAAAATTTGAGCATACCATTCTCTGCCGGGATCCGTATTATGTGGTAACTAGCAAAGACCACCCTCTGGCCTCGGCTTCTTCTGTCAGCATCCATGTGCTGGAGCAATATGGCTACATCCCGCCCAGCGAGGCCTTTTGCAGCAGCATTGCACAGACTGCCCTGCGGCAGATCAAGAACACGCCCAAGATCACCATGAACAGCCATGAGGATCTGGTGACCCTTTCCATGGTGGAGCTGAACCTGGGGATCTCGCTCCTGCCGGGGCTTATCGCCAGGAATACCGGCCTGGCTGTGACGGCGGTTCCGCTGGAAGAAGATATTTCGCGGGATGTCGGCATCATCTATGTCTCGTCCCAGAACCTCCCCGCCATCGTGAAGAAGTTTATCCGCACGACGAAGGAGGTCATTCAGGACTTGTCCCTTGTACCGTGACCGGACTTGTTACAGGGAACGGGCCACGGTATAGGCGGTGTCGATGGCGGTCATGACATTGCCCACCTTGTTCCCGTCTCCGATCTGATAGACCTCCAGCTCACAGTCGGCCAGCTCGTCCATCAGGGACTTTCTGGACCGGAAGCCCACGGCCAGGACCACACTGTCGGCAGGAATGGTTTCCTCGCCCATCCTGGTAGAGACCGTGACGCTGTCGCTGCCCACGGCGGACAGTCGGCATCCGGTCTTTAGGGTGACGCGCGCTTCCTGCAACAGATCCCGGAGGAGCTGTTCGTTCATCACGGGGACCTTGATCCCTGCGGAGAGGATATCGGGCAACGCTTCCACGATGGTCACGGTTTTGCCTTCACGGGCATAGCCCAGGGCTGTTTCGCAGCCGACCAGCCCACCGCCAATGACCACGACACGGTCTCCCACAGGAGTCCCCGTGAGGGCTGCCGTACAGTCTATTGCCTTTTCGATCCCCGGCACAGGGGGGATCACTGGGTCTGCTCCCACCGCTAAGATGACAGCGTCGGGGGCAGATTTTTTTATGCTCGCTGCGTCCATGGTCGTGTTCAGTTGCACAGTGATGCCCTGCTTTTCCAACTGACGCTGATACCAGGTGTTCAGTTCGTTCATCTCAGCTTTGAAGTCGTGAGCACCGGCCGGGATCAGGTTACCGCCCAGATGATCGCTGCTCTCGCACAGAGTCACGGTGTGGCCGCGCTTGGCCGCAGTCTGCGCGGCTTCCATCCCGGCGACACCGCCGCCGATGACGAGGATCTGCTTTCTTTCTGCTGCGGGGAGGAGCGGACGGGAGAACTCCCGTCCTGCCTGGGGGTTGACGGCGCAGCCTACCCGCCGCCCGGTCATCAGGGCACCGATGCACCCCTGATTGCAGCCGATGCAGGGACGGATCTCCTGCGGGAGCCCCTTTGCCAGCTTTTGGGGGAAAGCCGGATCTGCCAGAGCCTGGCGACCCAGGACCACGCCATCGACCCTGCCCTCCTTCACTGCCTGAGCAGCCAGGTCCGGATCGTTCATACGGCCGCTGCACAGGACGGGGATGTTTACGGCCGCCTTGGCCTGTTCGGCCAGCCGGAGGATCCCGCCTTTTTCCATGTAGCAGGGCGGTGCGGCGTAATAGAAGGAGTCGTATTGCCCAAAATCCACGCTCAGGCAGTCGTAGCCGTAGGCTTCCAGCTTTTTCGCGATGGCGATTCCTTCTTCCAGCGTCCGTCCCGCCTCATCTTCACCGTGCAGCGAGGCCTGATTGAACCCTTTCATATAGGTCTTCAGTGCCAGACGCATGGAGACGGCGAAGGTACTACCGCAGGCGGCCTTGATGCCCTCGACCAACTCTTTGGCCACACGGAGACGGTTTTCCAGAGAGCCGCCGTACTCATCGGTGCGGTGGTTGGTCAGGGTCATGGCAAACTCATCCAGGAGATATCCCCAGTGCATTGCGTGCATCTCTACGCCCTGGAAGCCGCATTTTTGGAAAAACGCTGCGGTTTCAATGACCTTGTCGATCTTATATTTGATCTGATCCTTGGTGATGGCCGGGGCCATCCGGGAGGGATCGGCGTAGTAGGGGATCTCGGAGGGGGCCACACAGCCAAGGGTATTTCGCCCATAGCCTATGGAGATCTGGGGTATCATCTTGGTCCCGTAGGCATCCAGCCGTTCATTCATTTCCACGGCTGCCCGCAGGAAGGTCTTGGGTGCTTTCATCGGGGGCTTCGTGTCATAGGGGTGGACCGGGTCTGTCTCCGTATAGGGGTGGAAGGCACTGGTAAACAGGAGGCCAAAGCCGCCTCTGGCTCTGGCCTCATGGAAAGCGAGTCCGTCGGCGCTGAACTCCCCGTAAGGGCCATACAGAGATGGCAGGGACAGCGGAGCCACAGCAAAACGGTTTTTGACCGTCATGCCGCCGATCGTCAAGGGGCGAAATAAGGGGGCGTAGGAATTAGACATGGCGTTCTCCTTTCTTCCTTGGGCCAATAGCAGAGTAATTTAGGGAGGAATCAGGGGTTGACCAGCTTGGCGTTTAGGCCCTGCAGGCACTGGGCAAGCGGTACGGTCACATCATTATAATATTTAATTTTACCATAGCTCATGGAAGTCAGTTTGTAAAATATATCTCATTTATGCTGTGATAAATAAAACGAATAAGGTTTTTCCTGCGTGAGCAGCG
>CAYNZG010000006.1:0-7855 GCA_964401525.1 uncultured Ruminiclostridium sp. | reverse complement strand
GCCCCCCCGAAGGACAAGTCCTTCGGGGGGCGCTGCTTTGCGTTATTATCATTCAGTTTACAGCAAAAGAGCTTCTGCGTTGCGATAGGCGATCTGCTCTTTCTCCTCCTCTGTGATGGGGGCGTTTTCGATGAACGCCTTCGCGCCCTCGTTGCCGATGAAGGGGAAGTCCACGCTGTGGAGGATGCGGTCAGCACCAAGGGTCTCCAGGCAGAATTTGAGCTGCGGATAGTCGAAAATGCCGCTGGGGGTCACAGAGATGTTCCGGCGGAAGGTCTCCGTGATGGTGCGGCTCAGCTTTGTGACCGACTGGGGCAGGGCCTGGTCCAGTCGGGACAGGAAGAAGGGCACCATCTCGCCCCAATGCCCGCCGATCAGCTGCAGGTCAGGGAATTTCTCAAAGGTGCCGGACAGGATCGCGCGCAGCAGCTGAATGCCCACTTCGTGGTGCCAGCCCCAGCCATACAGGGACAGTCTGGCACTGAGCTGATCCCCCAGCCCGTCGTAATAGCACTTCTGCACCTCGGTCATGGGCGGCGCGGGGTGGACATAGATGGGGGCTTTCAGCGCGTTGGCGGCTTCTAAAACAGGGGTGAACTGGGGATCGTCCAGAAAGATATCTTTCCCGGTAGGCCGTCCGGTCAGGATCGCTCCCTGGAAGCCGAGCTTCGTGATGGCGCGCTCCAGCTCCTGGGCGGCAGCCTCCGGGTCCGACCAGGGCAGGACCGCGAACGCGCCGAACCGGTCGGGATGCAGGGCCACGTTTGCCGCCAACTCATCGTTGGCCTCGTGGACCACAGCGGCGGCCTCCTCTTTGGGCAACAGCCCGGTGCACACCGGCGCAGACAGGATCTGCTTCGTGATCCCGTGCTTGTCCATGTCTGCCAGGCGGGCTTCCACACCGCCATACAGCCCCATGTCCGGGAAATAGGGCAGGTCCGGGGAACCGGCGCAGTTGGTGCGGAGGGCATCCTCGGAAGGATACTTCGCCAGGGCCTGGCTCAGTGTTTTCAGGGCGATATGTTCCTCTAAGGTGATGATCTTCATGGCATCGGTTCTCCTTTTATCCAGATTTTTTGGATGCTGCGGCTGTCCTGGATGCTGCGGTCGGGTCTGCCGTCCACCAGCAGCATGGTGGCAGGCTGACCGACGGCGATCCGTCCGGCCGTCTGTGCGAAGGCAGCTGCGTTTCGACTGGTCGCCGCAGTCAGCACCTCAAGGGGCGTCAGACCGGCTTTGACCAGCCGGTCCATTTCCTCGTGCAGCGATCCGCCATAGCCCACGGCGGGGGCGAAGGCACCAGAGTTTGCATCGGTGCCCGCCAGGATCGTTACCCCGTGGTCGCGCAGCAGCTTGACTACGTGCTCGGCATTTTGGTAGTCCGCGGGCTGATATCCGTTCCGGCCGCTGAGAGAGAACGTCTTCATCATCACCAGGGTGGGGGCCACGGCGATGCCCTTTTCCGCGATGGTTTTTGCCAAGTCCGCAGGGAACGGATCTTTCATGGGGACATGGAGCAGAATGTCTGCCCCGGCCTCCACAGCCTGCCGGACGGTGGACAGTTCGGTCGCGTGGACCGCGACCTTCAGATCTCTTTTATGGGCGGCTTTGACGATGCCGCAGAGGGCTGGTTTGCCGATGGAGAGGGCGTTGAACAGCAGCACTTTGATATACTTCGCGCCGTTGGCGGCGGCCTTCTTCACATGGCCATCCGGATTCAACACCACGCCCATGGCCATCCCGGCGGAACCGACGATGGTGAGCTGCTGAGAGGCTTCGATCAGGTCCCTGGAGGCGCTGACATCGCAGACCGTGGTAACACCGCTGCGGAGCATGGCATCCACATGGCTGGCGGTCTCCATGTGGACATGGGCATCGATCAGGCCGGGCATCAGAAAGCCCTCGCCGCATTCCGCAGGGGCACAGGGCTCCACAGCGGTGATCACGCCGTTTTCGACAGTGACGGCAGCGCCGTCCCAAAGTCTTTCGCCGTCAAAGAGAGGATACCGCAGTTCAAACATGGGCTGCCTCCACGCGCACCAGCTCGCTGTGCTTCATCACCACGCCGAACCAGTTGCTGAGCACGAGATAGTTTGCCCGCACCGTGACGGTGTCCCCGACGGAGACCTTGCTGTAATGGTCGTCGGTGGGGAAGATCGCCAGGGTATAGGTCTGCCCGCCTACGCAGTCGGACAGCTCGATGGAGGGCTTATTGTGCACATCCGGGCCGACCTTGACGGCCACGCCGGTGACTTCGAACCGCTTGTCCTCATAGAGGGCCAGGGCCCCATGGAGGTCCGAACGGAACGCATCGCAGAGGGGCCTGACGGCAAAGGGCGCATCCTGGGGCAGGACGGGCATGGGCGTGGTCTCGATCAGGTTGGTCTTGGCATCGGACGGATGCTTTGGATAAAAGGTCAAAGGTTCGTTCATAGTCAGTTTTTCCTCCTTCAGGCCAGGGACATGATCCCGTTGGTGAATACAAAGTTCCGCATCCCCTTGCCGCCTACCTTGTCCGCGTCCAGGGCGGTCTCGATGCGCGTGATATCCTCGGCGGTCAGGTCGATGCGCAGCGCGTCGATGGCTTCCTGCAGATGGGCGGGGTTTGTCGTGCCGATGAGGCTCTGCACATGGTCGTACTTGGCAAGGCTCCAGGCCAGCGCCAACTGGGGAAGGGTCACGCCCTTTTCTGCGGCGATCTCCCTGACCTTGCGGACCATGGCCAGGTTGTTTTCCCGGTGTTCCGGTGCCAGCAGGCCGTGGCCCAGTCTGGGATCGGTGGAGGCATCCTGGAGGTTGTCCTTCAGAAGCCCGTGCCCCACTGTGCCGAAGGCCAGGACCTTTACCCCCAGCTCTCTGGCCGTGGCGATCAGTTCCTTTTCGATGCTGCGGTCCATCAGAGAATACGCCATTTCCACCGTGTGGATGGGGTGGACCTTGCAGGCGCGGCGCAGGGTCTCCGGGTCCACCATGGTAAGGCCGATGTGCTTGACATAGCCTGCCTTGACCTGGTCGGCAATGGCCCCCACCAGATCCTCCACGGGGACCGTGGTGTCCATCCGGGCGGGCTGATACAGGTCAATGTAGTCCAGACCGAGGCGGCGCAGGGAGTAGGTCAGATGCCCCTTCACGTTGTGGGGCTTCACATCCAACCCGTAAATGCCGCCTTCGGGCGACGGCAAAACGCCGAACTTGACGGACAGGAAGTACTTGTCGTGATCGACCCCTTTCAGGGTCTGCCCGACCACCAGCTCACTTTCGCTGGCGTTATAGAATTCGCCGGTGTTGAACAGGGTGATCCCTGCATCCAGCGCGGCGCGGATGGTCTTCACAGAGTTTTCCGGGTTGCGCACGATGGACATACCCATGGTGCCCAGGCCCAAACGATCTAGATCTTTCATGCTTGTCCTCCTTGGAAGGTCACGACCCTGCGGTCATTCCTTTTGATGTTTTATTTCGATCCGCTTTTGCAGCTCACTTTTCTTGGTGCCGATCTGGAACTTATCCAGCAGGATATTGGCTACGATGATGTCTGCGTCCGGCTCGCCCCCATAGGCGGCTGCTATCGTTGCCGGAAGATCCATGCCCGGTGTCATATCGATCTTGTGACAAAGGAAGGTGCCCGCGGGGATGACCAGGGCGTGGGGATCCGTTGTGGTCTTGTCCATGACGATGACCTCCGGCTGAAAAAGAGCGTATCCGACGATTGCAAGCAAGGGCTGGATACGCTCTTCAGGATCGCTTTATTTACAGTAGGCTAAGATGAGCTCGACGCATTTGTCGAAGCCGAGCTTACTGCTGTTCAGACACAGATCGTAGTTTTCGGAGAGGCCCCAAAGCTGATCGGCCACATGGCGATAGTATTTGGCGCGCTTCTTGTCTCGCTCCAAAACGTGGCTTTTGGCGATGCTGGCATCCACACCGTGGTTTTGGGTGACGCGCGCCGCTCTGACCTCGAGGTCACCGTTGATAAAGACGTGCAGGCAATCGTCCCGGTCGGACAGGATATAGTCTGCGCTTCTGCCGACGATGACGCAGGGGCCCTTGTCAGCGGCTTCCTTGATGTAATCGGTCTGATAGGCGTTGACCAGATCCCGCATGAGCATATGATCCTTACCGCCAACATTATACGCGCTGATCCCGCAGGTTGCAATGTTAAAAAGCAAGCTGGTGGTGGAATATTCGCTTTCTCTCTACGGTCTTTTTCGTTAGACCACTTCGTGTCGAGACGGCTTTGATGATCTCCTTGTCATAGAATGCCCAGCCCAGCCGCTCAGCGACCATCTTGCCGATGGTATGGCCGCCGCTGCCGCACTGACGGCCGATAGTGATGATCTTCTTCATCGTTTCAGCTCCTCTTTATGAAAAATTTTTTCCCAGTATACGGCCAGAACGATCAAAGAGATGAGGAAGGAACCACCGTCAGAGATCGGACCGGCCCACAGCACATTCAGCACCTCGCCGGTGGAGCCCAGCAGCACTGCGGGGACCAGGATCACGATCTGGCGCAGCAGCGAAAGCAGCGTAGACTGGACAGGCTTGTCGATGGACTGGAAGAAGATGCTCGTCGTCGTGGTGAAGCCCACGGTAAAGACGGCCATCATATAGGTCTGCATGCAGATGTGTGCAAATTCCATGTACAGTGCGTTCTGCTCGCCGAAAATAAGGATGATGTAATCGGGGAAGAACTCCAGGATCAGCCATGCCAGGATCATGACCGCAGAGCCGATGAAGACAGCGTACTTGTACAGTTTTTTCACGCGGTCCAGCTTGCCGCTGCCGTAGTTATAGCTGATGACAGGCAGGATACCGGAGGAGAGACCCAGCACGACGGAGATCATGATCTGGCTGACCTTCATGACGACACCCATGGCAGAGACGGGGATATCCGGGCCGAATTTCGAGAGATCGCCGGTGATCTTCAGCGTGTTGTTCACAGTCGCGATCACGATCACCAGGGCGAACTGGGTGATGAAGCTGGCGAGACCCAGAAGGCAGATCTTGCCGCAGGCTTTGCCCTGGAGTTTGAAGTGCCTCTTTTCCAGCTTGACGGTCTTGCAGCGGGAGATGCACACCAGGAAATAGATGGCGTTGAGGATCTGACCGGTGATGGTGGCCCAGCCTGCGCCGGCCACGCCCCAGTCAAACACAAAGATGAAGATGGGTCGAGGATCACGTTGGCAGCGCAGCCGATGAGCATGCCGATCAAGCTCACGTTTGCACGGTCATCTGCGCGAATGATGCTGGTGAACGCCATGTCGATGGCCAGGAAGGTAAAGCCTAGGATGATGGGTCTGCCATAGGCCAGGCAGTAGGGGAGGGATTGCTCCGTGGCACCAAATATCCAGCACAGAGGCTCCAGGAAGAGCTGGCACAGGATGGTGTAGATCACGCCGAAGAGGATGGTGAGCGTCACTGCGTTGCCCACGCCGGTCGCGGCCTTGTCGGTCTTGCCCTTGCCGATATTCAGACCCATAAAGGCAGCGCAGCTGTCGCCGATCATCAGGCCCACGGCCAGCACGATGGTCATAATGGGAAGGATGACGTTCGTGGCGGCGTTGCCCAGATAGCCGACACCGTTTCCGATGAAGATCTGGTCGACCATGTTGTACAGGGAGTTCACCACCAACGCAATGATGCTGGGAACAGCAAACCGGATCAGAAGTTTACTGATCGGCTCCGTTCCCAGCGGATTTGAAACTTTTTGTTCCATCTTGGATCTTCAGAGATAAAATGATTTTGTTATCAGGATAAACTCTGTTAGAGTAATAGAGTCAAGGGCTTTGCCGAAAAATATGCCAGTTTTTTTCCTGGGAGAGCGGAGCAGCAGCCCACAGATGCGCATAGGGTAGAGAACGAGAAAGGGGCGTGGAGCATGATCTATGTGGTGGAGCGGGGAGACACCCTGGCGAAGATCGCCGGGACCTATGGGACCTCGGTGGCGCGGCTGCGCAGCGACAACGGGCTTTTGGCGGACCAGCCGCTGGTGCCGGGACAGGCTTTGGTGGTCCTCATCCCGGCGCGGACCTACACCGTCCGGCCGGGGGACACCCTCTATGGCATCGCCCGGCAGAGCGGCCTGTCTGTGCAGACGCTGCTCCGGTATAACCCGGTGCTGGCCCAGGGGCTTCCGCTCTATGCCGGGGAGAGCCTGACCTTAGCGCTGCGGGAGGACGAAGCACCGCTGGGGCCCTTCCTGCTGGGCGGCTATGCCTATCCCCATATCCGGCGGGGCGTTCTGCGGCAGGCCCTGCCGTTTTTGGAGCGGCTCTCCATCTTCTCTTATGGCTTCCGGGAGGACGGGACTCTGGTGGTCCCGGAGGACACTACCTTATTAAAAGAAGCCGCCGGGTTCGGCGTGGTGCCGGTGCTGGTACTGACCTCCATCGACGAGAGCGGTCAGTTTTCCACCCAGCGGGCCTCCCGGCTGTTTCAGGACCAGGCCCTGCAGGTGCAGGTGCTGGATCATCTGCTGACGGTGATGGGGGAGAAGGGGTACCAAGGGCTGGATGTGGACTTTGAATACATCGAGGAGGACGACGCGGCGGCCTACCTGGCCTTTTTGGAGCACGCCCGGGATCGGCTGCACAGCCGGGGATGGTTCCTCCACGCGGACCTGGCCCCCAAGACCTCCGGGGACCAGGCGGGGCTGCTGTATGTGGCCCACGACTATCCGGCCATTGGCGGGGTGGCGGACTGGGTGCTGGTCATGACCTATGAGTGGGGCTATGCCTATGGCCCGCCCATGGCGGTGGCTCCGCTGCCCCAGGTGGAGGCGGTGCTGCGCTATGCCGTCTCCGCCATCCCACGGGAAAAGATCCTGATGGGGTTGCCTAACTACGGCTACGACTGGACCCTGCCCTACGACCGAGGACGGCGGGCGGTGACCCTGGGAAACCAGGAGGCCGTTCTGCTGGCTGCCCAGGTGGGGGCGGAGATCAGCTTTGACGAGCGGGCCCAGTCACCGACCTTTCAATACACCAAGGACGGCGCGGACCACGAAGTCTGGTTCGAGGATGCCCGCAGCATCCGGGCCAAGCTGGCCCTGGCCGGAGGACTGGGCCTGGCCGGGGGCTCCTACTGGAACCTGCTGCGGCCCTTCGCGCCCAACTGGGCCCTGCTGAGCCAGGCGGTGACAACGGATGGATCGACAGGATAAAAAGAATCATTTCTTGCATAAAATCCAGCATAAAAACGGAAAAATATTCCTTTTTTATGAAGAAGTTTCAAGAGAAAGGCCGAATTCCCGCAGAACGACCTTGCAATCCTGACGCAGATTATGTATAATGAAAAAAATCGCACTGAAAGGACATTTGTCCTTGGGCGTGAATCAAGAAGGAGGAATATTCAAATGAAAAGAATTCTTGCGCTGACCATGGCAGCAGTCATGGCTCTGGGCCTGTGCGCCTGCGGCGGCGGTGGCTCTGAAGGCGGCGAAGAAGGCGGCGCTGTGTCCCTGAGCATGGCTACCGGCGGTACTTCCGGCACCTACTACGGCTTCTCCGGTGTTGTGGCCCAGGTCCTGAACGAGAAGCTGTCCGGCACCCTGAACCTGAGCGTGGAGTCCACCGGCGCTTCCGCTGCTAACGTGGACCTGGTGGAGATGGGTGAGAACGAGCTGGGCATCGTCCAGAACGACGTTATGTACTACGCTATCTCCGGCACCGACATGTACGCAGACAAGGCTCCCTATGAGAACTTCTCCGCTGTTATGTCCTGCTATCCCGAGTATGTCCAGATCGTTGCCAACAGCAGCATCACCTCTATCGACCAGCTGAAGGGCAAGAAGGTCAGCGTGGGCGATGCAGGCTCCGGCGTTGAGTTCAACGCTCGTCAGATCCTGGCTGCTTACGGC
>CAYNZG010000005.1:0-20670 GCA_964401525.1 uncultured Ruminiclostridium sp. | reverse complement strand
CCTCCCACGTTCCCGCGCGCCCAGCCGGTGGGCGCGCCATGGACAGCCTGCCGATGACTTGCCGCAGGCACGATGGAAGGAAACGAACCACAGACCCGAAGGTTCCCACTCACCTCAACGGGGTCCAGGGGCAAAGCCCCGAACGGAGCGTACCACTTTCTTTTTGAACCGCTAAAATGACATTCCCCGCGGCAGATCGGGGGCACCACTTTCTGTCGCTTAAGAAAACCTTGCTGTCACCGAAAGGAGTCTTCACATGAAAACAGCATTGACCATCGCTGGGACTGATCCCACGGGAGGCGCCGGGATCCAGGCAGATATCAAGACCATGTCGGCCCATGGAGTCTACGCCATGAGCGTCGTGACGGCCCTGGTGGCCCAGAACACCACCGGGGTCACCGACATCGAGGAATCGACCCCGGCCTTCCTGGCGCAGCAGCTGGACTGCGTCTTTTCCGACATCCGACCCGATGCCGTCAAGATCGGCATGGTCTCCTCTGCGCCGCTCATCCATGTCATCGCCGATAAGCTCATCCAGTACCGGGCCGAGCACATCGTGGTGGACCCGGTGATGGTGGCCACCGCCGGGTCCTCTTTGCTCCGGCCGGAGGCCGTCACGGCCCTGACCCAGCGGCTGTTCCCCCTGGCGGAGGTGGTCACCCCCAACCTCCCCGAGGCTGAGCTGCTGGCGGGGATGGCCATCCACACCCCCGAGGACATGGAGACTGCCGCTCGGACCATCAGCCGGACCTATTCCTGTGCCGTCCTCTGCAAGGGCGGCCACGGCCGGAACGACGCCAACGACCTGCTCTGGCAGGATGACGCGGGGCAGTGGTTCCCGGGCAAGCGCATCGACAACCCCAACACCCACGGCACCGGCTGCACCCTCTCCAGCGCCATCGCCGCGAACCTGGCCCTGGGCCTTCCCTTAGAGGAAGCGGTCCGCCGGGCCAAGGACTATCTCTCCGGTGCGCTGGCGGCCATGCTGGACCTGGGCCGGGGTCGGGGACCCATGAACCACCTGTTCGACCTGCGCAGCCGGTATATCCGGGAGGTGTGCTCATGAAAAGCCTGGAATTTGACCGGGTCTCCTATCAGTATCCAGGGGATCCGGAGGACATCATCGACCGCCTCTCCTTCTCCGTGGAGCCCGGCTCCTTTCACTGTATGCTGGGGGTCAGCGGCTGCGGCAAGAGCACCATCTTCCGCATGACCAACGGCCTGCTTCAGCCCAAGTCCGGCACCATTCAGGTGGCGGGCCGACCCATTCAGGACCAGAAGCACTACTGCGGCTACATGCCCCAGAAGGACCTCCTCTTCCCCTGGCGGACCGTGGGCGAAAACCTGGCCCTCCCACTGGAGATCCAGGGCGGGCTCTCCAAGGCAGAGCGGCGGGACCGCGTGGAGGCCGCTCTTGCCGACGTGGGCCTGGCCGGGTGCCAGGACAAGTGGCCGGAGGAACTCTCCGGCGGGATGCGCCAGCGGGCGGCCTTCGCCCGCACCATGCTCACCGGCAGCGACCTGCTCCTGCTGGACGAGCCCTTCTCCGCCCTGGACTTCCTCACCCGCATCTCCATGCAGGAGTGGCTGCTGGACCAGTGGCAGCGGCATAAGAAGACCATCCTCTTCATCACCCACGACGTGGAGGAGGCCCTCTTCCTCTCCTCCAGCATCCTGGTGGTGGAGGCCTCCCCCATCCGCGCCCTGCGTGAGGTCCCCGTCCCTCTGGGCTATCCCCGCAGCCGCTCGGACCTGGCCCGGCCGGAGCTCCTCGCCCTGCGGGAGGAGCTCGTGGATCTGCTGAGAAAGCAGGTGCAGGCATGAAAAAACCACGCGCCAACCCCACCAACCTCCCCGCGCTGCTCTTCCTCTTCGCCCTGCTGTTCCTGTGGCAATTGGGGGCCATGCAGTTAGACGCAGCCTACATCCTCCCCACCCCCATCCAGGTCCTGCAAAAGCTGTGGGAGCTGCGGGAGCCTCTCTTCACCGTCCATCTGCCCGCCACCATGGTGGTGACGCTGGTGGGCCTGCTCATCTCCCTGGTGCTTGGCCTGGGCCTGGCCGTCCTCATGGATGCCAGCCCCTTCTGGCGAAAGGCCCTGTATCCCGTGGTGGTGGCCTCCCAGACCATCCCCACCACGGCCATCGCCCCCCTGTTCGTCCTGTGGTTCGGCTACGGCATCTGGAGCAAGGTCCTGGTCACCGTGCTCATCACCTTCTTCCCCATCACCATCACCGTCTATGACGGTCTGCAATCCGCTCGGGTGGAAATGGCCGAGCTGCTGCTGACCTACGGGGCCACCAAGCGGGATATCTTCTGCAAGATCAAGGTCCCCTGCACCCTGCCCTATTTCTTCTCCGCCATCAAAATGTCCATCCCCATGAGCATCATCGGCGCGGCCATCGGCGAGTGGTTAGGAGCCCAGAGCGGCCTCGGCTACTTCTCCCGCCGGATGATGACCCAGCTGGACGGGGCCGGGGTCTTCGCCCCCATCGTCCTGCTGTCTGCGGTGGCCATGCTGGCGGTGGCCCTGGTCACCTTCGTGGAAAAGCGGGTGGTCCGCTGGCGGGGCGAAGTTTAACACACGGAAAGGAATGATCCCTATGAAACGTATCTTTGCGCTGCTCCTGACCCTCTCCCTCCTGCTCTTGGGGGGCTGCGGCGGGGGCGAAGCCCCCCAGGAGGAGACGAACTCCGACCTGACCCAGCTGGACGTGGTCCTGGACTGGTATCCCAATGCCCTCCACGCCTTCCTCTATGTGGCCATGGAAAAGGGCTACTATGAGGCGGAGGGGTTAGAGGTGAACCTCTGCTTCCCCTCCAACGCCAACGATGCCATCTCCCTGGTGGCCGCCGGACAGGCGGACATCGGCCTGTACTATCAGCAGGATATCATCCAGGCCCGGGCCAACCAGAACGTCCCCATCAAGTCCATCGGCGCGGTGGTCCAAAGCCCGCTGAACCTGGTCCTGTCCCTGGCGGAGCAAAATATCCAGTCCCCGGCGGACCTGAAGGGCAAGACCGTGGGCTACGCCGGGACCGAGCTCTCCGAGGCCCTGATCGGCAGCATCATGAACTATGTGGGGGCGGATATCAACGACGTGACCCTGGTGGATGTGGGCTTTGACCTGGTCAGCTCCATGACCACCGGGAATGTGGACGCCACCATCGGCTGCTTCCTGAACCACGAGGTCCCCCAGATGGAGTCCGAGGGCTTCCAGGTGAGCTGGCTGAACTTGGACGACTACGGCGTGCCCACCTATTACGAGGGCGTGTTCCTGGCCAACGACCAGATGATCCAGGAGAACAGCGAGGTCCTAGCCGCCTTCCTGCGGGCCTCCGCCAAGGGCTTTGCCGACATGCAGGCCGACCCCGACGAGGCCTTGTCCATCCTGCTGGCCAACCAGAGCGCGGAGAACTTCCCCCTGACGGAATCTGTCGAACGCCAGAGCATGGAGGTCCTTCTGCCCAAGATGGAGAGCGACGAGGTCCCCTTCCTGTCCCAGTCCGACGACTGCTGGCAGAAGAACATCGACTGGCTGCTCTCCCAGGGGCTCATCAAGCAGACCGTCTCCCTGGACGATGTGCGCGTGAACATCCCCTTCTAAATAAACAGAACGCCGCGGCCGTTCCCCTGGGTGGGAACGGCCGCTTTTTCTTCTGGTCGGACACATAGCCCCCGGCCCGCCGGACATACTAAGGCCGATTACCGGCACGGACCGGAAACAGGAGGCGACACCATGGACCGGCAGTCTTTTTCCCCCCTCCGCGGCTTTCTCCCCTACGGAGCAGCGGCCTTTTTGGTCGGCATCGTCGGCGGCTTCACCAGCGGGCTGTCCCCGGCCTTCGTCCGGGACTTAGGCATCCCCTATAACAACACCACCTGGACCGCCCTGGCTCTGGCCATCTCCACAGCCACCTTCTCCCCCATCCTGGGAAAGGTGGGGGACCGGATCGGCCGACGGACCACCCTCCTGCTGGGCATCGCGGTCTTTACCCTGGGCAATGTGCTCACGGCTCTGGCCCCCTCCCTGCTGTTCATGCTGGCCGCTCGGTTCGTGGTGGGCATCGGGGCTGCCGCGGTGACTCCGGTGATCCTGTCCTATATCGTCTCGGTCTTTCCGCCGGAGGCCATGGCCAAGGGCTTTTCTCTCTACATGGTCATCGCCAGCGGCTCGGTCATCTTCGGCCCCACCTTAGGCGGTCTGCTCCTGAACGCCGCCGGGTGGCGGGTCATGATGTGGGTGTGCGTGGCCATCTGCGCCGCCATCTTCCTGCTCTGCCTGGTCACCGGCCGGAGCACGGTTGGCCCCCAGCCGACCCAGGGGCAGCAGGACTTCGACATCCTCGGCTCCCTGTTCATCGTCCTGTTCTTCAGCCTGCTGCTGTGTTTGCCCTCCTTCGGGCAGAACTTCGGCTGGAGCTCCCGGGCCTTCCGGTTTGTGTTGCTCGCATCGGTGGTGACGCTTGGTCTGCTGATCTGGGCGGAGCGCCGGGCCAAGGCTCCCGTGCTCTCCCGTCGATTCCTGGCCCGTCGGGCCTTCCTCCTGCCGGTGCTGGCCCTGTTCCTGACCCAGGGCCTCATGCAGGCCAACATGACCAACCTCATCGTCTTTGTCAACGACACCCAGCCGGAAAACACCCTCCTCTCCAGCTACGCCATCTCCATCATGTATCTGGGCATGTCCCTCGGCTCCCTCCTCCTGGGGCCTCTGGCCGACCGCTGGGAGCCCCGGAACATCCTCACCGTCTCCCTGCTGCTCACCGGCGCAGGCTGCGGCATGATGCTGCTCTTCTCCGCTCAGACCAGCTTCCTCCTGCTGGCCGGGTCTCTGGGTCTGCTGGGCTTCGGCTTGGGAGGCAACGGGACCATCTTCCTGAAGGTCGTCCTCTCCGGGCTGCCGCCGGAGACCGCCGGGGCAGAGACCGGGACCTATGGGCTGTTCCGGGACCTGTCGGCCCCCTTCGGCGTGGCGGTCTTCGTGCCCCTGTTCACCAACGGCATCACCGCCCGGCTGGCCGCGGATTCCGGGGCCGGGCTGAACCCCTTCCTGGTGGCAGCAGCGGCGGTGGAGTCCCTCCACGGGCTGGCTCTGGCCGAGCTGGTCTGCGTGGCCCTGGGCATCGTGGTGGTCCGCTTCCTGCCCAGCGTCCACCCGGCAGACAGGCGGCCATAAAACTGGACACAGCAAGCTTTTTGTCTACGAGAATGGCCTTGACAGGAAAATTTCCTTCGTGTACCCTTAAATGGTCCTTTCGTCGTAATCCAGACCCAACCACAGAAAGGAGGTCCGACGAATGTATGGAGAGCCCTGATCATGAAAGCCCGGAGCTGAACCTGCTCCACCGGGGACGCGCCCGCCTACTGCGGGCTCTGTTCAGCCGTATGGGCCTCATCGTGCTGCTGCTCCTGTTTCAGGTGGCGGCCATCTTTCTGTTGTGGCACCTCTGCGCGGAATATACCCCCCATATCTACGCCGTCGTCACAGTCCTGTCCGTGGTGGTGGTCTTCTACCTGCTCAACAGCGGCATCGATCCCACCGCCAAGATCACCTGGCTCATCGTTATGCTTCTGGTCCCGGTGCTGGGCGCGCTCCTGCTGCTCTATGCCCAGCTGGATGTGGGCCACCGGGCCATCAAGGGCCTGGCCGTCGTCGCCATCGACGGCACCCGGGGTGCCCTGGAGCAGGACCCCGCCACCCTGGCGGAGTTGGAGCGGCAAAGCCCGGAAACGGCTTCCCTGGCCCGCTACATCAGCCGCAGCGGCTGCTATCCCGTCTTTGCCGACACCGAGACCACCTACTTCCCCGTGGGAGAGGACTTCTTCGAGGCGCTGCTGCCAAAATTGGAGGACGCAGAGCATTTCATCTTCCTGGAATACTTCATCTTAGCCGAGGGCCATATGTGGGGCCGGGTGCTGGATATCTTGGCCCGCAAGGCCCGGGCCGGGGTGGAGGTCCGGGTGATCTATGACGGCACCTGCGAGTTCACCACCCTCCCCCGGGACTACCCCAAGCTGCTCCGGGACCTGGGCATCCAGTGCCAGGTCTTCTTCCCGGCCACCCCCTTCCTGTCCACCCACTACAACTACCGGGACCACCGGA
This sequence comes from uncultured Ruminiclostridium sp., assembly GCA_964401525.1. GTDB lineage: Bacteria > Bacillota > Clostridia > Oscillospirales > Oscillospiraceae > Evtepia. Next base: position 14,565 of record CAYNZG010000005.1, on the reverse strand, counting down.
AGATCTTAGTGATCGACGGCCACACCGCCTTCACCGGCGGCATCAATCTGGCCGATGAGTACATCAACCGCAAGGAGCGGTTCGGCCACTGGAAGGACACCGCCGTCATGCTCCGGGGCGAGGCCGTGCGCAGCTTCACCCTGATGTTCCTACAGCTCTGGGACCTGACGAAAAAGACCCGGGACTATAGACCCTATCTCTCCTTCCCCACCTATCCGCCCAAGCACACCAGCGGCTTTGTCATCCCCTATGCCGACTGCCCCTTGGACCACGACAAGGTGGGCGAGCGGGTCTATATGGACATCCTGAACCGGGCCCAGCACTATGTGCACATCATGTCCCCCTACCTGATCCTGGACGGGGAGATGGAGACGGCCCTGACCTTCGCCGCCGAGCGAGGCGTGGACGTGGCCCTCATCCTGCCGGGCATCCCGGACAAGAAGATCCCCTACGCCCTGGCCCTGACCCACTACGCCACCCTGCTGAAGGCCGGGGTCCGCCTCTACGAATACACCCCCGGCTTCGTCCACGCCAAGGTCTTCGTCAGCGACGACCGCAAGGCCGTGGTGGGCACCATCAACATGGACTACCGGAGCTTCTACCACCACTTCGAATGCGCCGCATACCTCTACGAGGCCAACTGCATCCCGGACATCGAGCGGGATTTCCAGGCGACCCTGGCGCAATGCCGCTCCGTCACCCGGGAGAGCCTGCAGCAGGCCCCGGTCCGCCGGAAGCTCACCGGCTTCCTCTGCAAGGCCATCGCTCCCTTGCTGTGAAGCCCCTTCTAAAATAGCAGCAGCCGCAAGTCATCTATGCTCGATGACTTGCGGCTGTTTTTTGTCAAAATACCATATGGATCAAAAAAAGATAAAAGGCCGTGCCGCCCCCGATGGACAGGAGCATACTGTGCTTCCACTTGTGGGCCAGGACCACGGCCAGCCCGGCCAACAGCTCCGGGGCTCCGTGGTTCCCGCCGGTGAGGTCCACGCCCTTGTAGCAGTAGACCACCAGCATGGCCATGGCCGCTGCCGGAAGGACCTGGCCCAGATACCGGACGAAGGCCGGGGTCTTCCGCCCCGGCGGAAAGACCAGAAAGGCCAGGAACCGGGTCAGCATGGTGGCCGCCATGATGACCAGTACCGTAAGGATCAGCTGTGAGGTGCTCATTCCGCCACCCTCCTCTCAATGGGCCGCCGCAGGAGGGTCAGGAACAGGACGATGCCCACCATGGAGGCCACGATGAAGTGATCCGGGCCGAAGATCAGCAGGCACACCAGGGAGATGCCCAGGCCCCCTAAGGTGCTGATGTGGCTCTTTTCCTTCTCCCACTGGCCCACCAGGATGACCAGGAACAGGGCGGTCATGGCGAAGTCTACGCCGGTGGTGTCGAAGGGGATGAACTGCCCCAGCACCGCCCCCAGGGCCGTGCCCAGGACCCAGTAGAGATAGTCGAACAGGGATACGAAGAAGTAGAACCAGCCCTTGTTGATCCCCTCCGGGATATCCGCAGAGACATTGACGGAAAAGGTCTCATCGCACATCCAGAAGATGGTGGGGAACTTCTTCCCACCCAGCCCCCGGTATTTTTCCAGCATGGAGATGCCGTAGAACAGGTGGCGGGCGTTGACCATCAGGGTCAGGAAAAAGGTGCTCACCGGGGCGAAGGCCCCCGTCAGCACGCTGCCCGCTACAAACTGCATGGACCCGGCAAAGACGAACAGGCTGATGAGGATGGGGACCACGGGCGAAAAGCCCAGGGCCTTCATATAAATGCCATAGGCTACCCCCAGCACCAAAAAGCCCGTCAGGATGGGGATGGTGTGAGGAAAGGCCGCGCGGGCCGCCGCGGCGCGGGGATGCTTCATGGGTGACTGCCCCTCCTTGCATTGGATTCGATATCCTTTGATTTTAATTATTTTAATAGGTCTTGTCAACCGTTTTGTCTGCCTCGACACCCTTCCCGCCTTCCCTACATAGGATGGAGCGGCCCCCTCTGGGGGCACTCCATCCCAAGGAGGCATCCTATGCTCGACAGCATTTTCCTCTTGTCCTATCCGGTCCAGGCCCTGCTCGCCACGCTGCTCACCTGGGGCATCACCGCTCTGGGGGCCGCCCTGGTCTTTTTTCTCCGCCGACCCAACCGCAACTTCATGGACGCCATGCTGGGCCTGGCCGGAGGCGTCATGGTGGCGGCCTCCTTCTGGTCCCTCCTGTCCCCCTCCATCGAGATGTCCGGGGAACTGGGTCTGAACCCCTGGCTCACCGCCCTCATCGGGTTTCTAGGGGGCGGGGTCCTGCTGTTCCTGGGGGACCGCTTCTTCAGCCGTCTGCTGGCCCGCCGGACCCTCCAGGACCAGCTGGTCCCCGCCATGGATCCCCGCGGGCGCAAGCGCAGCGCCCTGCTGCTCTTCTCCATCACCCTGCACAACATCCCCGAGGGCATGGCCATCGGCGTGGCCTTCGGCTCCGTGGCCTACGGCCTGGAGGGCAGCACCCTCATGAGCGCCTGGCTGCTGGCCATCGGCATCGGCCTGCAGAACCTGCCCGAGGGCATGGCAGTGAGCCTCCCCCTCCGACGGGAGGGCTGCTCCCGGGGGCAGGCCTTCTTCTTCGGCCAGCTCAGCGGCCTGGCCGAGCCCATCGCCGGGGTCATCGGCGCGCTGCTGGTGCTGCGGGTCCATACCTGCCTCCCCTTCCTGCTGGCCTTTGCCGCCGGGGCCATGATCTATGTGGTGGTGGAGGAGCTCATCCCGGAGAGCCAGACCAACGAGAACAAGGACTGGATGGCCCTGTTCACCCTGGTGGGCTTCTCCCTCATGATGGTCCTGGACGTGGCCTTGGGCTGAGGGGGCATACTCTCCCGCCGGACCGCATAGACTCCAACAGCTTACTTCCTTTGGAGGCGGTCTACTATGGAACAAAAGGAAAACCAGGTCATCTTGCGGGGGACCGTCGCCGGCGAGCCGGTCCTCTCCCACCAGGCCCACGGCATCACGTTCTATCGGTTCCCCCTGGCAGTCCCCCGGCTGTCCGGCCGCGAGGACTTGGTCAACATTCTGCTGGCCCCCAACGGCGCGCCGCTGCCGGCCCCGGGGGCCTATCTCCAGGTGGTGGGACAGGTGCGGTCCTTCAACAACCGCACCGGGGTGGGCAGCCGCCTGGTCATCACGGTGCTGGCCCAGACCATCGCCCCCGGCCACGGGGACCCCTGCAACCAGGTCCTGCTCACCGGGACCCTCTGCAAGGACCCGGTCCTGCGGCGCACGCCCCTGGGCCGGGACATCTGCGACCTGCTGGTGGCGGTGAACCGCCGCTACCGCCGGGCGGACTATCTGCCCTGCATCGCCTGGGGGAGCCTGGCGCTGGGCTGCGCCAGGCTGCGGACCGGAACTGCCCTCACCCTGGAGGGGCGGCTCCAGAGCCGCACCTACGTCAAGACCATCGGGGAGCAGACCCAGGAGCGGACCGCCTTTGAGATCTCGGTCTCGGCCTTAGAGCTGCCGGACCCCCTGTGATCCTCCGGGGACCGTCTCCCGCCCCCTTGCTTGCGCAAAAAAGCTCCGCCGGAATGTTCCGGCGGAGCTTTTTATCAACATGTAAAACTTAGTCGAACAGAGTCTTGGACAGAACGATCTTCTGGACCTCAGAGGTGCCCTCGTAGATCTGGGTGATCTTTGCGTCACGCATCAGGCGCTCCACGTGGTACTCCTTCATGTAGCCGTTGCCGCCCATCATCTGGACTGCGTCGGTAGCCACGCGCATAGCGGTCTCAGCAGCGACCAGCTTAGCCTTGGCTGCGGACTGGGAGAAGGGCTTGTGAGCGTCCTTGTCGCAGGCTGCCTTGTAGACCAGGTACTTTGCCATCTCGATGTTGGTGGCCAGATCGACCATGCGGAAGGCCAGGTGCTGGTTCTTGGAGATGGGCTTGCCGAACTGCTCACGCTGCTTCATGTACTTGCGAGCGATTTCGAAAGCACCCTCTGCGATACCCAGAGCCTGGGAAGCGATGCCGATGCGGCCGCCGTCCAGGGTCTTCATGGCGATGGAGAAGCCCTTACCGGGAGTGGAGATCATGTTGCCCACGGGGATGCGGACGTTGTCGAAGAACAGCTCGCTGACCATAGCGGAGCGGATACCCATGGTGTTGTGGCGGGCACCGATGGAGAAGCCGGGGGTGTTGCGCTCCACGATGAAGGTAGCCATGGACTTGGGGCCCATCTCGTGGTCGGTCAGAGCGTAAACAGCATAGTAGTCGGACAGAGGACCGTTGGTGATGAAGCACTTGCTGCCGTTGATGACGAATTCATCGCCCTGGCGCTCTGCGAAGGTCTTCATGCCGCTGACGTCGGAACCGGCGGTGGGCTCGGTCAGACCGAAGGAGCCGAAGTGGCCGTCTCGCATAACAGGGGGCATCCAGCGCTTGAGCTGCTCGTCGGTAGCCTCGGAGAAGTAGAGGGAGCCGCCGTACAGGGAGGTGGAAACAGAGAAAGAGACGGACAGAGAGGGATCGACCTTGGAGATCTCCTCGATCGCCAGTGCATACTCCAGATAGCCCAGGCCCTGGCCGCCGTATTCCTTTGCATAGGGCAGACCGATAAAGCCCATCTGGGACATTTCTTTATAGAGGTCCACGTTGTATTCGCGGGTCTCGTCACGCTCGATGACGCCGGGGAGGACTTTCTTCTCGGTGAATTCACGAGCCATCTTCTGGATCGACAGTTGCTGTTCGTTCAGTTCAAAATTCATAACATAGTCTCCTTTTTTCATTGGGCAAAGCCAACAGGCCTGCTTGACTGAAAGCGCTGCCAACGCGACAGGTGTTCTGACATTCGTTTCCGGCCAAGGAAAAATTCTACGCTATCACTTTACCATATAAAATGACGAAAATCAACGCTGTATCCGTATTTTTTCTATCCAAAATGAGATGTGTCCTTTCCCCTGCAACTTTTTAAGATTTCGACGGCGGATAAACAAGTTATAGCCAGCCGTATAAAACGAAAAAGAACGGCAGCGATTTCCCAGGTCGCTGCCGTTCCTTTTTTACAAAAAAGAGAGAAAAGAGAGAGAAAAGAGAATGTGTAAGTTTGAGTCAGAAGTGATGGACTTCTCTGTTGCTTACAGGTCATATGATACCGGAGAATTGTGGCCAAATTATGGGGATGATGTAACGAAATTATGAACATCATGGCCAAAATGTAAACAAATCCGGGTTTTCGCTCCCTTTCGATGGGGTCAGGTGCCGCTGCTGACCACGCCGTAGGTCACGGCGTTCTGATAGCTGTGCCAGGCGGTGAAGAGGTCGTTCTGGGCGGTGGCGCAGTCCCGCAGGGCGGTGACATAGGTGTCCTTGGCATCGGCCAGACCGTTGGCAGAGAGATTGCCCTGCTGATACTTGAGCTGGGCGGTCTGATAGACCCGCTGGGCATAGGCCAGGTCGTTCTCTGCGTTGGCCACTGCCGTCCGGGCGGGAGCCAGCTGGCTATACAGGCTGCGGAAGGACAGCTCAAAGCTCTGGACGGCGGACTTCTCCGACAGGACCGCAGACTCATAGGTGTGCTGGGCCATCTTATACTGATAGCTGTTCTTGCCCTCCTCCTTCCGGGCATCCTCCATGTCGTCCTCGGCATCCTCCACGGCCCGGGCCGCCTTGTAGAGGTCATAGCTGGCCTCCTTGGCCTTGGCCAGGTCCTTGGTGTAGTCGGCCTTGTCCAGGTCCGCAGTGGAGACGGCGGGCAGGGCGGACAGGGTCAGGGTCCCGGTGACGGTGTCCCCCAGCAGGGACTGGAGGGAGTAGGTCATGGTGTCCAGAGCCACGTCCAGGGTGCCCAGACCAGCGTTGAGGGTCTCCGCCCCGTTCTTCACCTGCAGGAGGGTCAGCTCGGAGATCTGCCCCCGCTGGTAGCGCAGCTCCATCTCCGCCACGGTGCGGTCCATGGCCGCCTGGGCATCCACCAAGGAGTCCCGCTGCTGCCGGGTGGAGAGGATGGTGGTGTAGAGGGTCTCGGCCCCGATGACCATCTGGTCGATGGCAGACTGGATCTGCCGCTTGGTGTCGGGGAGGGTCTTCTTCTCGTACTCATCCCGCTGCTCCTTCAGATCGTCCAGCTGGTCCTCCAGGGAGTTCAGGGTGGATTCCAGACTTCTGAGCTGGGAGGCAGCCAGGGTGCCCTGGATGAGCTGGGAAATGTTCGAGGTGATCCCTGCCGCGTCCAGCGCGCCATCCGTGATGGCGAAGGAATTCTGCAGGTTGCCGTAGATCGTGGTCAGGCTCCCTGCTGCGTTCTTCAGAGACTGCAGATCATCCTCCATGTCGTCGATGGCATCCTCCATGTCGCCGATGATCTCTTTCCAGTTCATGGCCTCCATGGACGCGATGGTCTCCTCCAGGGACCGGACGGTGAGGTTGTTGGCCCGGACCTTGTCGCCGATGCGGTCGAAGGACAGGGTGGTGCTCACGGGGGTCACAGCCCAGTCACGGCTGACGGCAGACTGGGGCGTGCTGCTCCCTACCCGGACCGCCGACGCGGTGACACCGGTGGACATCAGCAGCGAACCGGCCAGACAAAGGGACAGAATGCGTGTTTTCATATAGGGTCCTCCCAGGGATAATTGTTAGAATTTGAACTATTCTACCACAGTGGGCCCATAGAAGTATGAACAAATTGTGAACAGAGAGAACAGACAAAAAAGCAGCCTCCCTTTCACAAGGGAGGCTTTGCGTTTTCTGCAACTTGTTCTTTTATTTCAGATCCTCGTTGTAGACGGCGCGGTCGCCGCCGATGAACTTGGGGCGGACCCGGGCGGCCAGCAGGATGGCCTCGCCGATGCTCTTCTGCTCCAGGCGGACAGGCACGGCCACCCGCTTCAAGTGCATCCCGATGAGGGTGCCGCCGATGTCCAGACCGGCGTCGGCCCGGATCTCCTCCAGGACCACGGGGTCCTTGCAGCTCCGATAGGCCGCCGTGGCAAAGGAGCCGCCGGCCTTGGGCTGGGGCACCACGTTGCAGGGCTCGCCAAAGGGGACGGCCTCCCGCTCCACCACGATGGCCCGGTTCAGATGCTCGCAGCACTGAGCTGCCAAATAGATGCCCTTGGGATCCAGGACCTCATGCAGCGCCTGGACCAGGGCCTCGCCCAGCTCCGGGCTAGAATGGCTGCCCACCTTATGGCCGGACACCTCGCTGGTGGAACAGCCCACCACTAAGATCTGCCCCTTGCGCAGCTTGCCCACTGCGCAGAGTTCCTCTGCGGCCGCCCGCACTTCGTTACGCACTTGCTCCAACATATCGTCACACCTCGATGTTTCTTCCGTGATCAGGGCGCAAAGCCCCACAGTCCTATTGTATCCATGGCGGAAGACTTTTCCATAGCCAAACCGGGATTATTTTTGATGGTCAGTTTTTGGGGCCGGTCGTCTGGCGGCCAGCCAGCGGCGGCGGCGGCGCATCCCGCCCAGGATCAGGCGCATGACCTCTGAGCCGATGATGATGCCCCCGGCGATGCCCATCGTGATGTGGGCCGTGATCAGCCCCTGGGACATTGCCTGGGCCCAGTCACCGGAGACGATGCCGTTCATCATATAATATAGAGCACTACCGGGCAGCAGGGGGATGATCCCCGGCAGGAGAAAGATGTTGGCCGGGGCCTTCCGCAGCCGGGCCATCCCCTCCGACCAGAGGCAGACCGCCATGGCTGCCACCAGGTTGCTGAAGAAGATGCTCGCCGTCCCCGCCCGCACCAGCAGGTAGACCAGCCAGGACAGGGAGCCGCCCAGGGTGGCCATCAGCAGATGGCAGCCCCGCACCCGGAACAGCAGGGCGAAGCCCAGGGTGCCCAGGCCCGCCGACACGATCTGGATCACAGCGTCTCTCACAGCAGACCACCTCCCAGCATCAGGGCTGCCGCATAGCCTAAGGCGATGGCCGCTGCGCTCAGCAACGCCTCCGTCATGCGGTAGATGCCCGTGAGGATGTCGGAATAGAACAGCTCCCGGACCCCGTTCACCAGGGCTAGCCCCGGGATGAAGACCATGACATCCCCGATCATCACCATGTCCAGGTCGATGGGCAGGCCCGTGCACAGCCGGGCCAGCACCCCTGCCAGGAAGCAGGCCACCACCGTATAGATGATCTTATGCTGGCGGTAGAGTCGGCGGATCTGCTCCATGCCATAAATGGCCGCGCCTATGGCCGCACCGACCACGCCGTCCAGCAGGCTGCCACCGAAGAAGACCGCAAAGGCTCCCGTGCCCAGCAGATACCCCAACAGCTCCGCCCAGGACCACCGTGGGCCGGAGGACCCCAGCGAGAGCGGGAGCTGATCCAGGGGCAGCGGCCGCTCGCAGATGGCCCGGGATGCTCCGTTGATCAGTTCCAGCCGCTCCAAATTCGTCCCTGTCTTGTCCGGCAGGATCATGCAGGTGCTGGTGTAGTGGGACCCGTCGGTGTCCTTCACCGTCAGGGCCGCCTGGGTGGCCATCACATGGGAATCCCGGACCTCCAGACCGTAGGCCCGGCAGATGCGGGCCATGGTGTTTTCCGCTCGCCAGGCCTCCGCCCCGCATTCCATCATCTGCCGCCCCAGGTCCAGCACATATTCCACGAACTGTTCCCGTTCTGTGCGCGTCATGCCGCTCCCCCTTTCCTTCCTTCGAGTCAGCTCATCCTACCCCGATTTGACCGGAAAGGCAAGGGGAAAAGGGAACAGAAAAACAGCCCCGCAGCCCCCATATTTTCATGGATCGTTGCAAGGATCATCCCGCGATTGACTGTTTTCCCAAAATACGATATGATAGTCCTGTCAATCGTAGGAATCCCCCAAAAAGGAGGTAACATTTATGTTGGATCGTATCGCCTTCAAGGCCACTGGTAAGGCCAATTTCCAGGCCAATTACTGGCCCTTCGTCGCCGTGTCCGTCCTGTATCTCCTGGTCTTCGGCAACCTGGTCTCCCTGGACATCAAGACCGGCTGGAGCGACCTGTCCGACCTCATCTACCTGTGCCAGACCTATGGCATCCAGACCGGCACGGACCTGCTCTACGCCGGGCAGTATCTGCTCTCCATCGTCATGCCCTATGCGGTCACTGGGACCATCCTGAGCTATGCCATCTCCCTGCTGGTGGCCAACCCCTATGAGGTGGGTGCCAACCGCTTCTTCCTGGAAAATACCACCTTCCATTCCGCTCCCTTCTCCCGTGTCTCCGTGGGCTTCACCGGGAACTACGGCAACGTGGTCCTCACCCAGTTTCTGCGGAACCTCTATATCTTCCTGTGGGGCCTGCTCTTCCTCATCCCCGGCATCGTCCGGTCTTACGGCTACTTCGCCGTGCCCTATATCCTGGCGGAGAACCCCCACATGCCCCACCAGCGGGCCCTGGAGCTGAGCCGCCAGATGACCATGGGCTATAAGTCCGAGCTCTTCGTGCTGGACCTGTCCTTCCTGGGCTGGCACCTCCTCAACGCCTGCACCTTCGGCATCCTGGGCGTCTTCTTCGTCAACCCTTATGTCCACGCTACCAAGGCAGAGGCCTACCGTTTCCTGCGGGCCAAAGCCATGGAGGGCGGCATCACCTCTCCCGTGGAGCTGCCCGGCATGGGCAGCCTGTGAGAAGGGAGCCGCCCATGCGACCGATCATTGCGGGCCTCACGGCCCTGCTGCTGGCCATGACCCTCACCGCCTGCGGGGAGCGGGCCTGCGGAGATCAAAGCCCGGAGGACCCTGCCCCCGCCCAGAAGCCGGCCACCGCAGACCAGGTCCAGGAGGACCCCTTCTCTGCCTACTTCGACCTGAGCACCCTCCAGGGCGAAGCTCTGGACCAGGCCCGGCAGGTCATCGACCAGACCCAGACCGCCGACGGAGTCACCGTCCATGTGACCCAGACCATCGGCGACAGCCGGAGCCTGTGCGTGGCCTTTGACATGACCTATCCCGAGGCCATCGATGCCCCCGATGGTCCCACGACTCAGCTGACCCTGGGCAGCGTCGGCGGCAGCAGTGAGCCGGGTGTACTGCTGGACGGCGGCACCAGCTCCGCCCAGACTCAGGAGACCACCCTCTCTTGCCTGGCCTTCTTCTATTACGCGGATCCCTGCCTCACCGGGCAGGAGATTACCCTCCGGCTGGAGGAGCCGCGCACCGGAGCCCTCCTGGACTTCACCTGGACAGCAGAGAACACCGGGTTCTTCTCCCAGGCTGACCTCGTGGACGAGACCGGGGCTGTGGTTGGTTCTGCCACCCTCTCCCCCTTCTTCCTGAGCCTGGACCTGCCCCAGGACCGCGCGCCGACCGGTGACTTTGCCGTCACCCTGCTGGACACCCAGAGCGAGGTCCTGAAAACCATCACGGGCCAGCAGAGCGGCGCCGTCTTGACCATGCAGCTCTTTGCGCCCCTGACTGAAAACACCGTGACCACCATCCAGGCGGAGTCCCTCACCGGGACCTTCTCCTGAGAAAGGAGCCTTCCCATGTCCCGACTGCGCGCCCTGCTCCCCCTGCTCCTGCTGCTGGCCCTCACCGGCTGCGGCGGGACCGATGACGCTCCCGCCGCCGACCCCGGCCAGCCCGATGACACCTTGCAGGAGGTGCTGGACCTGACTGCCCTGCCCTCGGAGATCATAGACGCGTCCCTGCAGACCATCGACCAGACCCAGGAAAACCAGGGGCTGACCGCCTGTGTCCACCAGACCATGGGGGATGCCATGACCCTGTATGTCTCCTTCACCACTTCCTTCCGGGAACCCCGGGATATCCCCGTGGAGCCGGACCCCAGCATCCTGGTCACCCTCTCGGTGGACGGCAAAGCCGTCACGCCGGTGGACAGCGGCCTGTTCTCCACCTTCATCTCCACCGACTCCTTCACCGGGGTCTATTCCTGCCTGTTCGACACGGAGACTCTGCGCCCCGGCACGGAGGTCACCCTCACCTTCCAGGATCCCCTCCGGGAGGAGAGCATCGTCCCGGTCACCTGGACGGTGGAGACCGGCGGGCCCATCCGCTATGTGGACATCAAGGACGAGGCCGGGACCATGAAGGGCACCTGTATCCTCACCGCCTTCGCCCTGCACACCACCCTGTGGGAGACCCTGTATGACGACCCCTTCCTCTACTTTGGCTCCCTCCAGCTTTTGGACGCAGAGGATCAGCCCATAGAGACGCAGCCCAGCAGCGTCGGCGGCACAGCCAACGCCCACCAGTCCTTCGGCATCCCCGTGGATCCGGACCGGGTGCAGGCCGTCCAGGTCGGCCCCTACGTCACTCCCCTCTCCTGAACACAAAAAGTCCGACCTCTTCGAGGTCGGACTTTTTTACTGCTCTCGTCAATTTTCTTATAGGGTATCGCCCACGTTCCCGCGCGCCCAGCCGGTGGGCGCAGTCCGGGAGTATCGTCAGCCCTCCTTAGCCCCGGTCTTCTGGACCATGTCCTTCTTCAGCTCCAGCATGTTAATCTTGCCGGTGGAGAAGGAGGGGAAGGCCTCATAGACCACGAAGTGGGCCGGGATCTTGTACTTGGCGATGCGCGGCTCCAGGAAGGTCCGCATGGCGGCCTCGTCAAAGGCCGCGCCGGGCTTCAGCAGCAGAGCTGCCCCCACGATCTCCCCATAGAAGGGGTCGGGCAGACCCAGGACCTTCACGTCGGCCACGTCCGGGTGCTCGGAGATGGCAGAGGCGATCTCGTTGGGGATGATGTTCTCACCGCCCCGGATGATGATCTCCTTCTTCCGGCCCACCAGATGGATGTAGCCGTCCAGGTCGATATAGCCCAGGTCGCCGGTGCACAGCCAGCCCTCCTCGTTGAAATCCTGCCGCTCCAACTCTAACTTGTAGTAGCAGACCATCATGTTGTAGCCCTTCAGCAGGATCTCCCCGGTCTCGGTGCCGCCCCGCTTGCACTCCCGGCCGGTGGCCATGTCCCGGACGGAGACCTGGATGTTGGCCAGGGGCTTGCCGATGGTGGTAGCGATGTGCTCCAGGGTGTCCTCATAGGCGCTCTCGGTGGCGATGGCCAGCTCGGTCAGGCCGTAGGCCGCCATGAAGTGGTTGTTGGGGAAATGCTTCCGCAGGAGGATGACCTGAGCCTCCGTGGCGGCTGCGCCGCCCAGCAGACTGCACCGGACCGAGGCCACCTTCTCGCTGGAGAAGTCCTTACTGTGGACCAGGGCCAGCATCATGGTGGGCACGGAGTGGAGGATGGTGCACTGGTTCCGCTGGACCAGCTCCAGGATGGTCTCCGTGCGCATGTTGGCCGGGATGTGGATCTCCGCCCCGGCGATGGCGCAGGCGAAGAGGCAGCCCGTGAAGCCAAAGATGTGGAACAGGGGCAGGATCTGGCAGTTCCGGTCCCGGGCGTTGAGGCGGGTGTTGTCTGCGGTGGCCGCGGCGGCGTTCAGCACGTTGTAGGCCGACAGCAGCACGCCCTTGGGCTTGCCGGTGGTGCCGGAGCTGAAAATGACCACAGAGGCATCGTCCGCCTCCCCCACGGTCTGGAACTGGCCCGCCAGGCTCTCGCACTCGCCGTACCGCTTGGAGAAGTCCACCTGGCTGCTCACATCATAGACCCAGCGGATGTGGGAATCCGGCCCGGCCAACTCGTCGGCGAAGGGCTCCCGCTGGGCCACCGCCGGCATATCGCCCATGCAAAAGTGGGTGATGTCCCCGATCTGCGCCAGCTGGACGATCTCCTTGGCTTTCAACTCATAGTTGATGAGCAGGGCCACCGCCTCCAGCTTCTGGATGGCGAAGAAGGTCATGATCCAGTTGGGGGAGTTGGCCCCACACAGGGCCACGTGGCTCCCCTTGCAGACCCCCAGCCGCTGGAGGTCCTTGGCGATGATCTGGGAGGTCTGGTCGATGTCCCGCCAGGTGTACCGGCGGTCCGCCACCAGGAAGGTGGCGTTGGGGCAGCGGTCCATCTTCTCCTGCAGCAGTCCCTGGAAGGACTGGTACCGGTGCCGGGGCTGCTCCGTAGGAGACAGCCGGGTCATGTCCAGCAGGTGGTCCAGACCGGCGGAGCGGACCGCTTGATAGACCGCTTCGCTGGCGTGGATGATCTTCACGACCTTCCCCGCGCCCATCCGCTTCCGGATGACCAGCAGCTCCCGCAGACCGGCAGCCGAGATGTAGGTCACATCCCGGAAGTCAAAGATCAGCTCCTGGATGCCCTCGTAGTTCAGCCCCTGGGTCTTCTCATGGAGGATCGGGCAGGTGTGCGGATCGATGCGCCCCTCGATGGTGATGACACACTGGCTGTCATCTTGCTTCATGTGCAGTATCATAGTGGTCCTCCTTCCAAACGGAAAGTTTTCCTTAGTTTTTTATCTTGTTTATAATATGATACTATGGATATAAGGAAATGTAAACCCCTTTTGCAAAGAAAAACCAGAAGAGGCCGCGGAAAACCGCGTTCTCTTCTGGTTTTTTCACAAAAATTCCAGTAAGACCTTCACGAAGAAGATGGCCAGCACCAGCAGAATCACCGGCTTGACGATCTTCACGCCCCCCTGGATGAAGTACCGGGTCCCCAGGTAATTGCCCAGGATCCCGAAGCATCCGGCCACCAGCCCCAGGGGCAGGATGACCTTGCCTCCCAGCAGGAAGACCGCCAGGGCGGAGAGGTTCGTGGTCAGGTTGATGGCCTTGGTGATGCCGTTGGCCCGGGTCAGCTCCAGGCAGGCCGGACCCGTGAGCAAAAGCATCAAAAAGGTCCCGGTGCCAGGGCCGTAGAACCCGTCGTAGCAGCCCACCACCAAGGCCGCCATGCACGCGATCACAGCGCTCCGCCGGGGGGAGCAGGTCGGCCGCTCTCCCTGGCCCAGGGACTTGCCCCGCAGCACATAGACCGCCGCCAGCGGCAGGATGACCAGCATCAGCAAGGTGAACTTGTCCGGGTCGATGCGCAGGGCCAGCTTCGCCCCCAGGGTGGAGCCCACGCAGGCAAAGACCACGCAGACGGCCGCCTGCCGCCAGGGGATGAAGCCCTTGCGGGCAAAGCGCACGGTGGTCAGGGTGGTCCCCATGGCGGAGCTGAGCTTGTTGGTGGCGATGGCGCAGTGGGGCGGGACACCGGCGATGAGGTAGGCCGGCAGGGAGATCAGTCCCCCACCCCCGGCCACAGCATCCACGAAGCCCCCCAAAAAGACCAGGGGGCACACCACCACAAAGGTGAGCAGGGTGAGCGTCATCTCAGTTCAGGAAATCCTTCAGCTTCTTGGAGCGGCTGGGATGACGGAGCTTCCGCAGGGCCTTGGCCTCGATCTGGCGGATACGTTCACGGGTGACGTTGAACTCCTTGCCCACCTCTTCCAGGGTGCGGGTGCGGCCGTCCTCGATGCCGAAGCGCAGCTTCAGGACCTTTTCCTCTCTGGGGGTCAGGGTGCTCAGGACCTCCACCAGCTGCTCCTTCAGCAGGGTGAAGGAAGCGGCCTCGGAGGGCTCGGAGGCATCCTCGTCGGGGATGAAGTCGCCCAGGTGGGAGTCCTCCTCCTCGCCGATGGGGGTCTCCAGGCTCACAGGCTCCTGGGCGATCTTCAGGATCTCCCGGACCTTCTCCACGGGCATGTTCATCT
>CAYNZG010000004.1:3137-22215 GCA_964401525.1 uncultured Ruminiclostridium sp. | reverse complement strand
GTTCAGGGTGACCTTCAGGATGTTGGGCTCGACCATATCGAGCAGCAGGTTCTCATAGGAAGGCAGAGCTCTGGGAGCGGGATACACGGGTTTCATAGTAAAATCCTCCAATTACTAAGTATTTGACCCTTTCGAATAAAAGGTCAGGGGTCTATTTACTTACATCAACCGACCCCGAAGGGCCGGTTGATGGAAGTGACAAAGAAACGGAACGATTAGTTGGTGTTGCCGTTAGCAGCGACGTACATGCCGTGGATCAGGTACTGGATGTCGCCGGAACCCTCGATGTTGGGAGCGATAGCAGCGTCGCGGACGAAGCGCTCTGCGCGGTACTCATCGCAGACACCGTAAGCGCCCATAGCGTTGACAGCCATGGTAGCGACCTTGGTAGCGGTCTCAGCAGCATAGCCCTTAGCCTGTGCGGTACGAGCCTGAACAGCACGCATGGTAGCGATGTCGTCGTTAGCGAAGTGGTTGTGGTCGCAGTAGTCAGCAGCTTCCAGGCACAGCAGCTCAGCGGTGTGAGCATAGGTCAGCATGGTGGACAGACGCAGCTGAGTGGTGGGGAACTTGGTGATGGACTTGCCGCGGTGCAGCTTCTCCTGGCAGTAAGCCAGAGCCAGGTCAGCAGCGCCCAGAGCGGTACCGACGAAGACAGCGGTGAAGCCCAGCTTGCCGTAAGCGGTGGTGCCCAGCAGCTGAGTGAAGCCGTCGCCGTGCTTGCCCAGGATCTGGTCCTCGGTCACGACCACGTCATCCAGGAAGATATCCCAAACTTCGGAGCCGCGATAGCCGATCTTCTCCCAGGGAGAGGAGATGGAGTAGCCCTTGCAGAACTTGTCGATGACGACGCCGGTGACGATGTCCTTGCCCTCTTCGGTAGCTTCCAGAGCGAACAGGACGCAGGGGCCGTCATAACCAGCGTTGGAGATGAAGCGCTTCACGCCGTTCAGCAGGTAGGTGCCGTCAGCCTGCTTGGTCAGACGGGTCTTCAGCATCTTGGGGTCGGAACCGGTCTCGGGCTCGGTGAATGCGAAGGAGACGGTCTGCTCGCCGCGGCAGCAGGGAGCCAGATACTTCAGCTTCTGCTCGTGGGAAGCATACAGGTCCAGAGCTTCCAGACCCAGGATGTAAACGTCCAGAGCCTTACCAGCGGTGGGGGAGATGCGGGAGATCTCCTTGATCACGATAGCCTGCTCCACGTGGCCCATGCCCATGCCGTCATACTCCTCGGGGAAGGAGATGCCGACGAAGCCGCACTCGACCATCTGCTCGTGGATGTCGTGCAGCAGCTGCAGGTGCTTTTCGCCGTTGGAAACTTCCACCAGCTCGCCCTTCTCGATGTCGTCGATGCGGGGCAGCAGCACGGACTGTGCAAAGTCGGCAGCCAGGTCGTGGATCATCTGCTGGTCTTCATTCAGTTTGAATTCCATGATAGTATTCCTCCTGTGATGTTCATTTTAAAGTAAGGCAGTTGCTTGCCTAAGGGGCACGAGAAGAATGCCCACAGCAATAAACTCCTTACGGGGCAACTTCTACAGCAGTATTATAACATAAGAAACCAAGGGGTGCATGCTTTAGATTCATCATTTTTGGGTAAAAAGGTAATTCATTCATATGAGAAAAATCTACTGCACCGTGGGGAAAATTGACCCGTTTTGGCGATCTTTCTGGTGAAAATACCATGGAAGGGGGAGCCTGGAAGATGAAAATTGTGAAAATGTCAAAAAATCACTTGACGAAACGGATATCTTCCTGTAAGATAGAGCGGCAGTGGGGGATGAATGGGCCTGGAAGCCAGCCCTCACAGTGTTTTTATGGATAAAACTTGCCCGGTCAAAGCCGGGAAGCTGAAAAATAATCCCGCAAGGGATCAGAGTATCTGTAATTTTAAAAAGTTTAAGGAGTGCTAATCATGGAAGTTAAGATCGTTGGCGTGTACGGCGCAGGCAGCATGGGCAGAGGCATTGCTCAGGTCGCTCTGGAGGGCGGCTATGACGTGGTCCTCTACAACCACCGCACCCCCACCCTGGAGAAGGGCGTGGCTGGCATCAAGCATAACTTCGACAAGAAGATCAACAAGGGCAAGATCACCGCTGAGCAGGCTGAGGGCTGGCTGGGCCACCTGAAGGCTACCACCGACCTGAACGACCTGGCTAACGTGGACATCATCTTCGAGGCCATGGTCGAGAACATGGAGCTGAAGAAGGACGCTTTCGTCAAGCTGGCAGACATCGCCAAGGAAGACGCTATCTTCGTTTCCAACACCTCTTCCCTGTCCATCACCGAGCTGGCTGCTGCTTCCAAGCGCCCCGAGAAGTTCCTGGGCATGCACTTCTTCAGCCCCGTGCCCGCTATGAAGCTGGTGGAGATCATCCCCGCTTACGACACCACCGAGGACACCGTGGAGACCGGTAAGGCCTGCGCTAAGGGCTTCGGCAAGGAGTTCGTTACCGTTTCCGACGTGCCCATGTTCATCGCTAACCGCGTCATGTGCCCCATGATGAACGAGGCTGCTATCCTGGCTGGCGAGAACGTCTGCTCCTACGAGGACATCGACAAGGCCTGCGAGCTGGGCTACAACCTGCCCATGGGTCCCCTGAAGCTGGCTGACGCCATCGGCATCGACGTCATGATCAACGTCATGGAGTCCCTGTACCAGGAGACCGCAGACTCCAAGTATCGTCCCGCTCACCTGTACAAGGTCCTGTACCGTGCAGGCCGTCTGGGCCGCAAGTCCGGCAAGGGCTTCTACGACTACAGCAAGTAAGTCGTCCCGACTCTGTTTGACCTCCGCCCCCGCTGTCTTTCGAGGCAGCGGGGGCGTTTTTTGTCCCAGGGAAGCGGAAACCTTTTGTAGGGGTCGCTGCCCTCATCGGCCCGGCCTTGACAGGTCTTCTCTTACGTCCCCGCGTGCCTAGCCGGCAGGCGCGCCATGGACAGCCTGCCGATTCGGAGCCGCAGGCACGATGGCGAGACATATCCACAGACGATGCAGGCTTTTTTCCACCTCAAGGGGTCCAGGGGCGAAGCCCCGGCGCTCTTTTCCCGCCCCATTTTCTCTGGAGAAAATGGGGCCCCGCCGGGAGGCATGGAGCACCCTTGGGATACCCTCTTACCTCTTTTTACATACTTGGGAAGAGCACAGGCATTGTCTCCCGGCGGGAAATATGCTATGATAAAAAAACGAGAAGATATCAAAAGGAGGGGCGGGCATGCGCATTGCAAACACCGTCAGCGACTCGATCGTGGATGGTCCGGGCCTGCGGTTCACTGTGTTCACCCAGGGGTGTCCCCACCACTGCCCCGGCTGCCACAACCCGGACACCCACGACCCGGCGGGCGGCCGGGAGATCCCAGTGGATGAGCTGGCCCGGCAGATGGGGCAGAACCCCCTCATCCAGGGGCTGACCCTGTCCGGGGGAGAGCCCTTCGCCCAGGCGGCAGACTGCGCCCGGCTGGCCGCCGCCGCCCATCAGGTAGGGTGGACAGTCTGGACCTATACGGGCTATTCCTGGGAGGATATCCTGTCGAACAAGGACCCCGCCTGGCAGGCACTGCTAGCGGAGACCGATGTGCTGGTGGACGGCCCCTTTTTGGAGAAAGAGAAGTCCTATGAGCTGCGTTTCCGGGGCAGTCGGAACCAGCGCCTCATCCGGGTGAAGGAGAGCCTGGCCCAGGGACGGGTAGTCCTCTGGACCCAGCCGGACCCTCTGGCCAAGTTCACCGTCCCCGAATCCTAAGGAGTTTTTGCTATGACAGTCGAGCGCGTGAAAGCGTATTTTCAAAACCGGGAGCTGGGTCTGCAGTGTACCGTCAGTGAGTATGCCGTCCTCCTGCCCCTGGTGGAGCAGGAGGGGGAGCTTTTCCTCCTGTATGAGACCCGGGCAGAGACCCTGGTGGGCCACCAGCCCGGGGAGGTCTGCTTCCCCGGCGGCCGCCGGGAAAAGGGGGAGCCGCCGGTGGAGACCGCCCTCCGGGAGACCTGGGAGGAGCTGGGCATCCCCAAGGAGGAGATCGAGATCCTGGCCCCTCTGGATGTGGTCCAGGACATCAGCGACCGGGTGATTTACCCGTTCTTAGGCCGGGTCACGCCGGAGGGCGTGGCCAAGCTCCAGGCCAGCCAGGCGGAGGTGAAGAACACCTTCCTGGTCCCCCTGGACTTTTTGCTGCAATACGAGGAGGAGGTCTACCGTTACCCCGTCCGCTTTGAGGACGACGGGAACTTTCCCTTCCAGCGGCTGGGCTTTCCCAAGGATTACCGCTGGCGCAGCGGCTGGATGGATGTGCCCGTCTACGAATACGAGGGGCACTTCATCTGGGGGCTGACCGGGCGGATGACCCGGTGGTTCCTCCAGCACCTGAAGGCCATGGGGGAGGAGGAGACCGCGCCGTGACCTCTGTGGAATATCTGGGCCGGTATCGGCTCACCCAGTCGGATGCCTGCTTCAAGCTGGGCCGGGACAGCGTGCTGCTCTCCCGGTTCTGTACCCTTCGGCCCCGGTGGTCCGTGTGCGACCTGGGCACGGGGGTGGGTTCCCTGCTGCTGCTGCTCTCCCAGCGGGAGGAGGTCCTGGACCGGACAGGCATCGAGCTGGACTCCACCGCCGCGGCGCTGGCCCGGCAGAACCTGGCGGACAACAGCCTGTCCGGCCAGATCCTCACCGGAGACCTGCGGGATCCCTCCCTGGTGAAGGGAGACCGCTTCCATCTGGTGATCTCCAACCCGCCCTATTTCCGGGCCGGGTCGGGCAAGTCCGGCGGGACCGCCCGCATGGACGACACCTGCCCGGTGGAGGACCTCTGCCGCCGGGCCGGGCAGCTCACCCGCACCGGGGGCCGCTTCGCCCTGGTCTATCGGCCGGAACGGCTGGCCGAGCTGTTCGCCGCCCTGAAGGCCGCCCGGCTGGAGCCCAAGCGGATGCAGCTTCTGGCCTACGACCGGGAAAAGCCCCCCTATGCCGTTTTGGTGGAATCTGTCAAGGACGGCGGCCCCGGCCTGGACATTTTACCGGTCCACTATCAGGAGGCGTAAGGCGGAACGCCGCCAACGAACATGAGAGAAAAGGAGAACACTGCCATGGCAGGAACCTTATATCTGGTCGCCACCCCTATCGGGAACCTGGGCGATATTTCCCTCCGGGCGGAGGAGACCCTGCGGGAGGCGGACTTCATCGCCGCCGAGGACACCCGGGTAACGGTGAAGCTGCTGAATCACCTGGACATCAAAAAGCCCATGGTGAGCTATCACCGCCACAACGCCGACACCCGCGGCCCGGAGCTGGTGGACCGTCTGCTGGCCGGGGAGAGCTGCGCCCTGGTCACCGACGCGGGCACCCCCGCTATCAGCGACCCCGGTGAAGATCTGGTGGCCCGCTGCGCCGCCCAGGACATCCCCGTGGTCCCCATCCCCGGGGCCTGCGCCTTTGTCAACGCCCTGGCAGTCTCCGGTCTGCCCACGGTCCGCTTTACCTTCGAGGGCTTTCTGCCCATGAACAAGAAGAACCGCCGCGCCCATCTGGAGAGCCTGGCCGGGGAGACCCGGACCATGGTCTTCCATGAGGCCCCCCACAAGCTCCTGTCCACCCTGACCGACCTGCGGGAGACCTTCGGCGCGGACCGGCGGATCTGCCTCTGCCGGGAGCTGACCAAGCTCCATGAGGAAGTGATCCGCACCACCCTGGGTCAGGCGGTGGACCGCTACGCGGGCCAGCCCCCCAAGGGGGAGTTCGTCCTGGTGGTGGAGGGCGCGGCTCCGGTGGAGGAGCAGGCGCACACCTTGGAGGATGGCCTGGCCATGGTGGAAAAGCTGAAGGGCGAGGGTCTGTCCACCCGCGACGCGGTGAAGCAGGCGGCCGCCGCCTGCAAGCTGTCGAAAAAGGCCCTCTATGATCTGGCGGTTTCCGGTTCTGACAAAGACTAACAAATACAATTTGTATAAAATGCGATAATGCAAGAAAGCCTTCAAAAATATGCAAAAACGGGTCCCGTCAGGGACCCGTTTTTGCATGGTGTGTTTCATGTGTGTGAAAATAATAGAAGAAGGGGGAGTGGATGCGTGGGAAAGATCATTTGTGGAGCTCGCGCAGGCAGGCAGAGCAAATGTTTTTACCCTTGAACACAGAGATGTCCTTCGCGCTGTCACAGAAGATGCAGGCAGGCTGATACTTCTTCAGCATGATGGAGGCTCCGTCGACATAGATCTCCAAGGAGTCCTTCTCCGCGATGTTCAAGGTTCGTCTCAGTTCGATGGGCAGGACGATACGCCCCAGTTCGTCTACCCGGCGTACAATTCCAGTGGATTTCATTTGTGCAGCACTTCCTTTCTCATTTGGCGGTCCACTCTCTCTTTGCGTCACAGGACGGGGGATGTTGCGACGCGGACGGCCAAAATACACAAAAAATACGTGGAAACATCTTGATTATAACAAATCGTATTAAGAAGTCAATCGAAATGTGTCGAAACGCGCCAAAAACAGGAAAAAAGTTTCCGGCATCTTTTCCAGCCTGTCCCCATAGCTTGGGAGAGAAGCGTGGAAAGGGGAGATGACGCCATGGCAATGACGGTGATCTGGACGGGGATGACGGTCCTTTCCCTCCTGTGCGCCCTGGCCACCGGGACGGGCGAGAGCTTGGCCCCGGCGGCGTTGGAAGGGGCGGCGGGCGCGGTGGAGCTGGGCCTGAGCATGGCGGGGGTCCTCTGCCTGTGGATGGGGGTCATGGAGGTCATGCAGCGGGCAGGGTTGGCGGAGAAGCTGGCCCGGCTGCTCCACCCCATCCTGCGGCGGCTCTTCCCGGACTTTGCCGCCGACCGGAGCGTGATGGACACCATCGCTGCCAACGTCTCGGCCAACCTGTTGGGGCTGGGCAATGCCGCCACGCCCCTGGGGCTGGAGGCCGCCCGGCGGATGAGCCGCCGGACCCCCGGGGTGGCGGGAGACAGCCTGTGTATGCTGGTGGTGTGCAACACGGCCTCCATCCAGCTCATCCCCACCACCGTGGCAGCAGTGCGGTTAGCGGCCGGGTGCGAGACCCCCTTCGATATTTTACCGGCGGTGTGGATCACCTCCGCCCTGTCGGTGTGCACGGGCATCGCGGCGGCCAAGGTCTGCAGCAAGCTCTGGCGGGACTGAGGGGAGGGGACGCAGATGAGCAGCCCGATGGATCTGCTGATCCCCGGTGTGATCGCCGGGGTATCTCTCTATGGTATGGTGAAAGGCGTGGATGTCTACGATGCCCTGCTCCAGGGGGCGGCCAAGGGATTGGAGATCCTGTGGCGGATCCTGCCCGCCCTGGTGACGCTGCTGACGGTGGTGGCCATGCTGCGGGCCTCCGGCGCGCTGGACCTGGCCGCCCGGGCCTTGGCCCCGCTGCTGGGGTGGCTGGGCATCCCGCCGGAGACGGTGGGCCTCATGCTGGTGCGGCCCATCAGCGGCAGCGCGGCCTTGGGAGTGGGGTCGGAGCTGATCACCGCCCACGGGCCGGACTCCCTGGTAGGCCGGACGGCGGCTGTGATGCTGGGATCTACGGAGACCACCTTCTATACCATCGCCGTCTACTTCGGTGCGGCGGGCATCAAGCGCACCCGCTATGCCGTCCCGGCGGCCCTGTGCGCGGACCTGGCCGGGTTCTTTTTCGCGGCGCTGACGGTGCGGATCCTCTTTTCCTGAGGTTGAGGAACCGCGCAAACTGTGGTAAACTACCATTATATATAACTATCTCACTATGGAATTCGAAAGGAGGTCAGCCATGGCTGCACTCACCTTACATTCCCCCCTTACCGCCCTCAAGGGGGTGGGGCCCGCCAAGGGGACGGCCCTGGCCAAGCTGGGCCTGACAGACGTGGCCGACCTGCTGGCCCACTTCCCACGGGACTACGAGGACCGGACCCTGCGGGAGAACATCCAGAGTCTGCCCGCGGACGAGCCGGTCTGCTTTTCCGCCCTGGTGGCCGCGCCCTTCCACACGGCTTTTCTCCGCAAAGGGATGGACCTGACCAAGGGCCGGGTGGTGGACGGCACCGGTCAGGTGGAGCTGACCTTTTTCAACCAGCCCTATGTCCGCAACATGCTCCAGCCGGGGGAGAGCTACTGCTTCTACGGCAAAGTCACCGGCAGCGGGCAGCGGCGGCAGATGGTGAACCCCATCTTCGAGCGGGAGGGGGAGCGCAGCTTCACCGGGGGCATCGTGCCGGTCTATCCCCTGACCGCCGGGATCACCGCCAAGTTTCTGAACGGCTTACAGCAGGCCGCCGCTCAGTGTATCCCCCAGATCCAGGAGACCCTGTCAGAGGAGCTGCGGGAGGCCTGCGATCTGGTGCCGGTGGAGGAGGCTTACCGGGCCATTCATTTCCCCACCGACTGGGAGACCCTGGCCCGGGCCAAGCGGCGGCTCATGTTCGAGGAGCTGTTCTGCCTGGGGCTGGGCCTGACCCTCATCCGGGGCCGCCGGGGGAAGCAGGTCTCCCTTCCCTTTGAGACGGGGGACCTGACGCCCTTCCTGCAAAGCCTGCCCTTTTCCCTCACCGGAGCCCAGCTCCGGTCGGCCCGGGAGGCAGCGGGGGACCTGGCCCGTCCGGTCCCCATGAACCGGCTGCTCCAGGGGGATGTTGGCTCCGGCAAGACGGTGGTAGCCGCCGCCTGCGCCTATCTGGCCTGGGTCAACGGCTGTCAGGCGGCCCTCATGGCCCCCACGGAGCTGCTGGCCCAGCAGCATCAGAAGACCATGGAGACCCTGCTGGGTCCCTTGGGCCTGCGGGTGGGTCTGCTCACCGGGTCCATGACGGCAGCCCAGAAGCGGCACTGCCGGGAGGACCTGGAGTGCGGGGCCATCGACCTGGTGGTGGGGACCCACGCCCTCCTCAGCGAGGGGGTGGCCTTCCAGTGCCTGGGCCTGGTCATCACCGACGAGCAGCATCGGTTCGGCGTGGACCAGCGGGCGGCCCTGGCCGCCAAGAGCGGGGAAGACCTGTCCCCCCATGTGCTGGTCATGTCGGCCACGCCCATTCCCCGGACCCTGGCCCTCATGGTCTATGGGGACCTGGACCTGTCGGTCATCGACCAGCTCCCGCCGGGGCGGACCCCGGTGGACACCATGCTCATCGGGGAGGACAAGCGCCAGCGGCTCTATGGCTTCGTGCGGAAGCAGGTGGGCCTGGGCCGCCAGGTGTACATCGTCTGCCCGGCGGTGGAGCAGGAGGACACCGAGGGCCTGAAGGCCGCCGAGCAGTTTGGCAGGACCCTCCAGACCCAGGTCTTCCCGGACCTGCAGGTGGGGGTGGTCCACGGCCGGATGAAGGCCGGGGACAAGCAGGCGGTGATGGCGGACTTTGCCGCCGGGGAGACCCAGGTGTTGGTGTCCACCACAGTCATCGAGGTGGGGGTGGATGTGCCCAACGCCTCCCTCATGATCGTGGAGAACGCCGACCGGTTCGGCCTCAGCCAGCTCCACCAGCTCCGGGGCCGGGTGGGCCGCGGACAGCACCAGTCCTACTGCGTGCTCATCTCGGACAACCGCAGCCCCCAGACCCGCCAGCGGCTGCGGACCCTCTGCGCCACCACCGATGGCTTCGTCATCGCCGAGGAGGACCTGAAGCAGCGGGGCCCCGGCGACTTCTTCGGCTCCCGGCAGCACGGTCTGCCCCAGCTCAAGCTGGCCAGCCTGGAGGGAGATATGCGCCTGCTCCACCAGGCCCAGGAGGCCGCCCGGCAGGTGCTGGCCCAGGACCCGGACCTGACCGCCACGGACCACGCTCCCCTCCGCCGCCGGGTGGAG
Organism: uncultured Ruminiclostridium sp.; assembly: GCA_964401525.1. GTDB lineage: Bacteria > Bacillota > Clostridia > Oscillospirales > Oscillospiraceae > Evtepia. The sequence continues at coordinate 12,441 of CAYNZG010000004.1, read as the reverse complement.
CAGCTCTTCCGGGACAGCGGGGATATTTTTAATTGACGGGGAAAAGACTTGCAATTTCCCGGCGCACAGTGCATAATAAACAAAATATCCTTGAATCATCGAAAGGTGGGTCCGACCCATGAAAGAAAAAACAATGAGTGCCCGGCGGCTGACCAACATCGCCACTATTTTGGGCGGTGCGGCCTGGGTGATCGGCTTCTTCACCTACTTTGGCCTGGGCCACCTGCGGGGGATCTATGTCTTTTTTGCCCTGGTGAGCGTGGTGGTGCTGGCTCTGTTCCTGAAGATCCGGACCATCAGCCGACAGGCAGAGGGCGACCCCTTGAAGAAAGGCGTGCAGATCAGCCTGGCCTGCTTTGCGGTGCAGATCCTGTTCTTCCTGGCCATGGCGGTGCTGGGCCCGACCTCTGTGCCCAAGGCCAGCTCCTTCTTCTTCTGCTTCACCGCCATCTACCTGCTCTGCCCGGTGTTCGTGAACTCCGCAGCCAAGCGCTACAGCCTGTGAGCGGATAAAAATTTCAAGCAAATGAAAAGCACCTCTCTCTTTCGTTCCCGTGGGGAAACGGAGGAGAGAGGTGTTTTTTTTATGGCTGTGCGTCAAGGCCCTTCTGTCTCTTTGTAATGGATCCCGGAGAGATGATCAAAATCAAGCGGATCAAAGGAGATATGAAGGGTCTTGGAGCGGTCACGATGCCCGATCGTAATGTCATAGGCTGTGTCAGAAAGGCTATCCCACTGGATGGCCGCATCCAAAAACAAACTCATTTCGACACCTTCTTTGAAAAAAAGGAGCCCCGATCACGGGGCTCCTCTGACGTTTTCGTTCGGTAAAACCTATTCAGCCTGCGGTAACGCCATACCCAAAACGACACTCAGCGACCTGGCCGATGCTGACCCGGCCAAGTGCGTCAACGTGACGATGGACAGTCAAGCTGCCATCTTTATGATTTCATTATAAAAAACGAGCCCAAATTGTCAATGGCGGGTTGCGGCTCGTTGGGCAAATTTCATTGCCCAGACTATTATATGTGCAGGGACCGTCATTGATGCTCTGTGACCGGAGAGTGACCATCGGTCGGGATCTCCGTCTCCGACAGCAGGACCCGGACGGTGCCGGAGAGAGTGCCGCTGGTTTTTGTTCTTAGCTGTTAATGTTATCACTTGTCATTGACAACTATTATATTCTATGGCACATTAAAAATATGGAAGAATAACACAAAAATATGAATTGTTATGTTTTGCGTCATAGAGAATCACGAAGTAAAAAATACACGCTTTCAGACTCCTTTAGAAAAGTTAATAGCGGGAGATTTTATTGCTTACAACAGAGGAAATGATGCCGACTGGGATCATGTTTGGTTTGTAGCAGGGATAGGGAGTTTTGGAACATATCAATGCTTTGACAGCAATGCCGCGGGATACCTGATGCACCTCCGTCTGACCGATGGGCTGCCCCGCGACACCCAGGTGCTGTTCCTGGAAGCTTGGCCTCCTGGGCCCTCCGGCGGTCCGGCTGCGGGAGCTGGAACGACTTGGGACCGCGGTAGGAGAGAACTTTCTGCGCAACTATGCCCTGTTTTTTGACCAGGTCGAGCAGTTGCCCACGGACGAGCCGTGGTATCTCTGGGCCTCGCCATCTCCCCATGAGCGTATGGGCCTCTATTTCGCTGCGGCCCATTACGGGGCGAAGGTCCCGCGGTTTTTGGTGTGCGACAGCACAAAGCTGCTGGACGCGGCTTCGGCGAAAGCGGTCGCCGCACTGATGCAGGCGGCTGAGGTGCTGTCCACGGCGGCCTATGCCGACCAGTGGGACCGGTGGCTCCGGGAAAAGAGCGTGCTGCGCGTAGGGGATGCCCGGCATCTGCGTTCTGTCCCCCTCACCTTCTTCGATGCCTGTCTCCGGGAGGCCATGGAAGAGGACGGGGATGCCTTTGCCATCGCTGCACGGGTCTATGCGGCCTATGCAGCCCGGTAGCACGGCGTGTTCACCATCGAGTTTTTGCTCTGGCGCGTGCAAGAACTGCAAGCGGAGCAGGCGATCTGACCGCAACGAATGGCAGCAGAGGATCGATTCTATCTACCCAAGGTGCTATCCCGGGTGCTACACGGGCATTGGATGGCACCAGCTTGAGTCGGGATCACACGCTGCAGTTCGCCTGCTCATTGCCGCTGCCCCAGACCCTGCGGGACAGCCTTCATGCCTATCAGGTGATGGAGATCGAGGAAACGGGACAGCTTTCCATTCTGGTCCATGTGGAGAAAGGGCCAGACTCCCCCTGGTCCTACATTGTTCAGTCGTTCCCTCTGAGTCCGCCATGACGGTGGAATGCCCCTGACCAACAAGTACCGCCCTGCTCTGATGTTTCATCGGGGCAGGGTGGTCTGTTTATGCAGTCGTTTTGCACAGAATGGCAGTCGCGTTTTTGTGTATACTGACAAACTTCGATGTTTCTAAAAATTTTTGCAAAAACAGTGTCCCAAAACTGCCCTCTGAACCGTTATTTATAGTAAAGGGTTTTGTGCGTGAGTCTTTGGTCAGGTCAAACACAGGATAAAAAATTTTGTCATACCGTTGAACATTTGGCTTCCGCAAGACATCAAATCAGTAGAAGGATAAAACCATCTCCCCGCGATCGACTGCCTCACGCTGATGAACAGCCCGGAGCACGTCAAAGACTATCAAGAGGTCCAGCTTCTCCGCATAAAATGACCGAAAAATTAGCACTTTCTTCGTAAAAGTGAAAAAGTTTTCAAAAAGGTCTTGCTTTTTTGAGCGGACAGTAGCATAATAGGTTAGCACTCGATGATAAAGAGTGCTAACCTATTACCCTTTTTGGAGGCAACATCAAAATGGAAAAGAAACAATTTAAGGCCGAATCCCAGCGGCTCATGGATCTGATGATCAATTCCATTTATACCCATAAGGAGATCTTCCTGCGGGAGATCATTTCCAACGCCAGCGATGCCATCGACAAGCTTGCTTACAAGGCCCTCACCGACGAGAACGTGGGCCTGAACCGGGAGGACTTCAAGATCGTGGTCACTCCCGATAAGGATGCCAAGACCCTGACCGTGTCCGACAACGGCATCGGCATGACCCAGGAGGAGATGGAGAACAACCTGGGCACCATCGCCAAGAGCGGCTCCCTCCAGTTCAAGAAGGAGACCGAGAACGCCGACGACGCAGAGCTGGACATCATCGGCCAGTTCGGCGTGGGTTTCTACTCCGCCTTCATGGTGGCTGACAAGGTCACCGTCATCTCCAAGGCCTATGGCTCTGACCAGGCCTACAAGTGGGAGTCCGAGGGCGTGGAGGGCTACACCATCGAGCCCTGCGAGAAGGAGACCGTGGGCACCGATGTCATCATGTACATCAAGGAAAACACCGAGGACGAGGAGTACAGCGAGTATCTGCGCCCCTACTTCCTGTCCACCCTGGTGCAGAAGTACTCCGACTACATCCGCTACCCCATCCGCATGGAGATGGAGCGCAGCCAGCAGAAGCCCAAGCCCGAGGATGCCGGCGACGACTATAAGCCCGAGTACGAGATGGTCAAGGAGTGGGAGACCGTCAACTCCATGGTGCCCATCTGGCAGCGTCCCAAGGCCCAGGTCACTGAGGAGGAGCACAACCAGTTCTATAAGACCAAGTTCGGCGACTGGCAGGATCCCCTGCTGACCATCCAGGTGGCTGCCGAGGGCAACTTTGAGTACAAGGCCCTGCTGTACATCCCCAGCCAGGTGCCCATGAACTACTTCACCACCGAGTTCAAGAAGGGCCTGCAGCTCTACTCCTCCGGCGTGATGATCATGGACCGCTGCGCCGACCTGCTGCCCGACCACTTCAGCTTCGTCCAGGGCATCGTGGACACCCCCGATGTGTCCCTGAACATCTCCCGTGAGATGCTCCAGCACAACCGCCAGCTGAAGGTCATTGCCAACAACATCGAGAAGAAGATCAAGAACGAGCTGGTCAAGCTCATGAGGGACGACCGGGAGAAGTATGAGAAGTTCTGGTCCGCCTTCGGGATGCAGTTCAAGTATTCCGTCATGAATTCCTACGGTCAGAACCGGGATGCCATCCAGGATCTGCTGCTGTTCTGGTCCTCCAAGGAGAACAAGCTCACCTCCCTGAAGGAGTACACCGAGCGGATGCCCGAGTCCCAGGACAAGATCTACTACGTCTGCGCTGACAGCGTGGAGAACGCCGCCAAGATGCCCCAGGCCGAGCGTGTCCTGAAGGCCGGTTACGAGGTCCTGTACCTGGTCCAGTCTGAGGACGAGATCGTCCTGAACATGCTGGAGAAGTACAGCGACAAGGCCTTCATCTCCGTCTCCAACGAGGAGGCTCTGCCCGTCACCGACGCAGAGAAGGCCAACGCCGAGCAGGCCGAGAAGGACCACAAGGAGGTCCTGGACTTCGCCCTGGAGACTCTGAAGGACCAGGTGACCAAGGTCCGCATCTCCACCATCCTCCAGAGCGGCGCCGTCTGTCTCACCGCCGAAGGCCCCCTGTCCCTGGATATGGAGAAGTACTTCCACAAGATGCGCGGGGACTATCCCATGAAGGCCCAGCGGGTGCTGGAGCTGAACCCCAACTCCACCGCCTTCCAGGCTCTGTGCGCTGCCTATGAGAGCGACAAGGAGAAGGCCGCCACCTATGTGGAGATCCTCTATGACCAGGCCCTCATCCTGGCCGACCTGCCTGTGCCCGACCCTGCCCGGTATGCCGAGCTGGTCTGCGGCCTGATGCAGTAAGCAAACAACACGAAAAAACTCCTTCCCGTCCAAACCGACGGGAAGGAGTTTTTTTGTGCTTTATCAAGACAGTCCCGGAGCAGGCCGACGGGAAACTCAGTTTTCCATGGCGAGCTTGTCGCGGATGTACGCACCCACCTGATCCTTGGGGACCTGGAGGATGAAGGCCAGCTCGTTTTCCACCAGGGCCTCGGCTCGGCGCAGAGTGGACTCGTCCGAGGAGGACAGCTTGCGGCCCCGGCCGGTGAGGACCTGCCGCCGATGGTAGATGCAGCTCACCAGGCGCAGCAGTTCCCGCAGGTCGCAGGCCTTGACGGTCTCCTGGAAGGTGGCGGCGCGGACCTTGCGGTCTTCGATCCAGGCCAGCTCATCCGTGCGGGTGGAGAGGATGAGGGTGTCGATCTCCTCCCGGGTGGGCAGGCGCTGCATCTTGGCCAGCAGGGCCTCGCTGGTGGTGGGCACGAAGATCGTGGAGCCGGGGTCGGCCACGGGCTTCAGGATATAAAAGGTCTTGGGGACTTCCTTGCCCCGGGGTGGGTCGGTGCGGATGTCCGACACCAGGCACACGCCGTTGCAGGAGTAACTGACGTGGTCTCCGATGTGGTATTCTTCTGCCATCGTAGGGCCTCCTTCCGGTTTGTTGCATAGAAAATGGATGGCCCGACAGGCGGGATCGCCAACGGGCCATGATCTGCATTTAACATTATAACAAAAAATAGAGAAGATTCCAAGGGGACTTTGTACCAATTTCACGATGTTTTTTTCGGAAGAAACCACCAAACCAAGGGAAAAGACTGCCTTGACAGCGGGGCAGGTTCGTGCTATACTATCTCATATAGTTAGCTTGCGCTAACCTGGGCGATATATCCATCCCCTGTTCTTGGCGGTTAGCGCGGCTGACTATGCTATGTATGCCATATTTCATTGCTCCGATCCTGATCCACAAATGACCTCATGAGGCTGCTGTAAAACCTGGGTTTTGCAGCAGTTTTCCTTTTGTCCGGTGGTTCCCGCAGATTTTTTCAAATCAGTCTGAATGGAGTGGAAAGGCCTGGGAGGTCCATGGTATACTGCAACGGAAGTTAGCTGGAGCTAACCATTGCGTTGGCGAAGCGACTTATATTTATGCACATTGGTTAGCTTTTGCTAACTAATAAAGAAGACCTGACCGCCCTTGATGCGCACAGGGGAGGGGCAGGCTTCGGCCTATGATCTGATCTTTTGAATTTAAGGAGGTTGCGACATATGAACGAGATCGCAGTCATTTTCTGGTCTGGCACCGGCAACACCGCTGCCATGGCTGCCGCAGTGGCCGAAGGGGCCGGCGGCGCAAAGCTCATCAACGTCAACGACATCACCGCCGACGAGGCCGCCGCTTACGAGCGTCTGGCTCTGGGCTGCCCCTCCATGGGCGACGAAGTCCTGGAGGAGGATGTCTTTGAACCCTTCTTCACCGCGCTGGAGGGCAAGCTCTCCGGCAAGAAGGTGGTCCTGTTCGGCTCCTACGACTGGGGCGACGGCCAGTGGATGCGGGATTGGGCCGCACGGACCCGGGACACCGGCGCAGACCTCTGCGCAGAGCCCCTCATCGTGAACCTGCACCCCGACGCTGGCGGCCTGGGTCAGTGCCGCGCGCTGGGCGCTGCGCTGGCAAACGCCTGAAGGGCATCCTGATCGATCCTGTTTCCTCTCCTTTTCTCGTAAATTGCTCAAAAACGCCGGAGATGGTCCTTGTGACCGTCTCCGGCGTTTTGAGCCGAACGGCGAATTTTTTCAGCGAGACAAGCTGTGGAAATCGGTTGACAAAAATTTTTTTGACACCTATAATGAATATGTATCCCCTTGCGGGACACTGCCCCTTGGAGGGCTTATTCTGAGAAAACAGTGAGGTGAGAACCATGGACGCAGGCGGTAGTAACGGCACTTTGGCAGGCCGACCTTCCCCGCGAATGGAAGAGCCGCCCATATGGGCGTCCATTCGTATCATCTGACCAACGATAGATCAAGATCGGCTGACCGTTGTGTCTTACTTCTTGCTCCGAAACTGGGCGCAGTGCGCCTTGAAACGAAAACAGCTTGGAGGAGATGCCAATGGCAGAAAGAAGCGTGGTCACGCTGGGCGTGACCCTGGAAGCCCTGGTCGAGGCCAAAAAATATACGACCCTGCGGGACATTCTCATCACCATGAACGCCACGGATATCGCGGTGCTCTTTGAGGATGTCCCCGAAGCAAAGCTGCCGCTGCTGTTCCGGCTTTTGCCCAAGGAACTGGCGGCAGAGACCTTTGTCGAAATGGAGCCGGAGGCCCAGGAGTTACTCATCCAGGGCTTTTCCGACAACGAACTGAAGGAAGTCGTTGACGAGCTCTATGTGGACGATGCGGTGGACATTGTGGAAGAGATGCCCGCCAACGTGGTCAAGCGCATTTTGAAGCAGGCAGACCCGGAAATGCGCAAAATGATCAACGAAATTTTGAAGTATCCCGACGACAGCGCCGGGTCCATCATGACCACGGAGTATGTGAGCCTCCGGCCCAACATGACCGCGGAGGAGGCCATCAAGCGCATCCGCCGCACCGGCGTGGATAAAGAGACCATCTACACCTGCTACATCACCGACAACAACCGGAAGCTGGTGGGCATGGTCTCCCTGCGGACCCTGCTGCTCTGCGAGGACGACGACGTGGTGGAGGAGATCATGGAGACCAACGTGATCTCCGTGACCACCCTGGAGGACCAGGAGAGCGTGGTCCAGATGCTGGCCAAGTACGACTGGTCCGCCATCCCCGTGGTGGACCAGGAGAGCCGCCTGGTGGGCATCGTCACCATCGACGACGCTATCGACGTCTTGCAGGAAGAGACCACCGAGGACTTCGAGAAGATGGCCGGTATGACGCCTACGGATAAGCCCTACCTCCGCACCGGCGTGCTGGAGACCTGGAAGGCCCGTATCCCCTGGCTGATGGTCCTGATGCTCTCGGCCACCATCACCAGCATGGTCCTCACCAGCTTTGAAAACTCCCTGGCGGCCTGCTCGGCCCTCATCGCCTTCATCCCCATGCTCACCGGTACCGGCGGTAACAGCGGTACCCAGTCCTCCGTGGCGGTCATCCGTGCCCTGTCCCTGGGCGAGGTGGAGTTCGTGGATACCATTCGGGTCATCTGGAAGGAGATCCGGGTGGGCGTGCTCTGCGGCGTGACCCTGGCCGTGTGCAACTTCGTCAAGCTCCTGGTGCTGGACCGGATGCTCTTGGGCAACGAGGGCGTGACTGTTCTGGTGGCCCTGGTCATCTGCCTGACTATGGTGATCTCGGTGCTGTGCGCTAAGACCGTGGGCTGCGTCCTGCCGCTGCTGGCAGAGCGCATCCATGTGGACCCCGCCGTCATGGCCAGCCCCTTCATCTCCACCGTGGTGGACGTGACCACCCTGCTCATCTATTTCCAGGTGGCCAAGGCCATTCTCGGGATCTAAAACCAAAACACAAAAAGCGCTTCCCTCGGGCGAGGGAGGCGCTTTTTTCATACATGGAATCGGCTCAGGCCTGGGAGAAGGTGACCTTTTGCAGGTTGGCAAAGGTCAGGGTCACGTTCTCTGGGGGCGTGCCTTCGGTCTGGGTCTGCAGGACGGTCACGGCGAACTGGTTCCCCCGGTCCCCCAGGGCAGTGTCGTAGTTGGAGAGGTAGGAGGTGTACGCCTCCTGGTCGCTGGTCTGGAGGGAGCTGAACAGAAGGGGGTCCTTTTTGTTGTCCTGGGGCAGGCAGGCCGAGAGCAGGATGCCGCCGTCTCCGGCCAGGGAGCCTTCGGCCCGGAACCAGATGCGGCAGGAGGTCCCGGTGATGTTGTCCACCTGGGAGACGGTGATGGTGCTCTCCTTGGTGCGGCAGAGGTCCTGGCCCACCAGATCCGCCGGGGCGGCAAAGTCGAAGGTCAGGGAGAAGGGGCCGTCCTCTGTGGAGTAGACGGCTTCGTAGGCCTCGTTCTCTGCGAAGTAGCGGAAGCCCTCATGCATGGAAAATGTCCACACCCCTGTGGAAAGATACCAGCCGAAGCCGCAGAGAAAGAGAAGGGCAGCGCCCAGCAAGGCGGCCACCCGGGCCGAGGGAGTTTGCATGGCAGACCCTCCTTTGCGTCAGAAGTCTCAGAGCAGCAGGGACCCCAAAGCCCCCACTAAGTCGGTCAGGTCAAAGATGGCGAAGAGGACGCACAGAACGCCTCCGGCGTAAAAAACGAACAGCAGGAGACCGGGCAGCGCTTGCTTGCGTTTGGACAGCCAACGGCCCGCCACCATCAGCAGGACCCCGGCGGCGATGTACAGCAAGATCCCCAGGCCGCAGGTCAGCAGGCCGGACAGGGAGAATATGGGAACGGTCACAGGCATAACGGACGCTCCTCTCTGAAAATGGAGAAAATTAGCAGTTTGTGGAGGATAGTATAACAGATACCCACGCCGGGAGCAAGGGAGAAAATAGACAACGAAACCTCCCTACTATATATAACGAACGAGACCCCGAAAATGTGACAGGTTTTTCAAAAATTTTTTAAAAAA
>CAYNZG010000004.1:0-3037 GCA_964401525.1 uncultured Ruminiclostridium sp. | reverse complement strand
TTAAAAAATTTTCCCAGGCGAAGCCTGGGAAAATGCAGGGGTTCAGCCCTTGGTGACCGTTCCGTCCGCGGCGCAGGTGATATACATACTGATGGGGACATTGATGAGGCCCTTGGTCAGGTTTGCGGTCAGCTTGACCGTTGCACCGGAGCGGGGCAGGGAGTGGTTTTTATAGTTCCACCCGCTGACAATGTCCTTGCTATAGCTGGCGCCGGTGGCGCTGGCGGAAGAACCGTTATAGGAAAAGGTGCCCTTGAGGGTGATGGTCGCAATTTTTTCTCCGTTGTTTTTGTAGGTGCTGACCAGCGTTGCGGTCTTGCTCCGGCTTGGGACAGGTCAAATGCCGCCGGACTGCGTCATAGTATCGTTCCAGTTCCGTTGTCATGCTTCCTGTCCTCCTGTGGCTAAGATCTGATCGACCGCGCCGGTGAAGGTGCGGTACTCCGTGATGAGGGCCTGGAGATAGGTGGCTCCGGTCTCGGTCACGGCGAAGTAGATGCGGACGCGGTTGTCCTCGGAGACGACCTTTTCCTTCTCGTAGATATACCCAGAGTCCTTCAGGCGGTAGATGGCCTGGTAGAGGGTGTTGAAGGTGATCTTGCCGTCGCTCATGGTCTCCAGGGTCTGCATCATTTCATAGGTGTACATAGGGCGCTGGCGGAGGACGAAGAGGACCAACATCTCCGTGGTGGCTTTCTTCATCGCTTCGCGGATGCTGGCGGGGGTCCCGCTGGTTTTCGTTCTGCGTTCTGCCATATTGCGTCAAGGCCTTTCTATTGAACTCGACAATATATTACTATAAAACAATCACCGCGTCAATGTTATTTGTTGTTGACAAGCATGAGTTTTTGCGTTGCATTACAGACATGAAGATAACATGAGGCGAAACGAAAGGAGGAGAGTCCCATGGGCCGGTAACGCCGCACCCCGATCCCTGACCCATCAAAACACACCTCCCCGCAGAGGGGAGAGACATGAGATATGCATTGAACGTAGCAAGAGGTGGTTTTATGAAGAAAATTGTGTACTGTGCTGCGGTGCTGTTGGTACTTGCTTGTGGCCTCTCTTCTTGTGGACAGGTAAAGGAGGATCCAGCGCCGGAAATGGGCTCGATCTATGCAGTCAGTGACAACTATTTTAACCTGGAACAGACCCACGAGTGGAAGGAGCTGGGCACCCTGCTGCAAGGCCTCAGCACCCTGGCCGCGGACAGCCCTTATGACCTGGGGGTCCTGATGGGCCATGTGGAGAGCCTGTGTACCCGGGTCTCCGCCGACCAGGCCCTGGACCTCAGCGTCCCCGACGAGGTCACGGACCAGCTCATGCCGGAGGACCTGGCGGAGGCCTATGAGGTCTATGACCAGGCGAAGAGCGCCTTCCTCACGGCCCTCCAGAAGGCCCCCGCCGCCCTGACCGACCCGGACAGCGCCTTCCGCGCGGCGCTCCCCGGCCTGGTGCAGGGGTTGGAGGAGATCGACCTGACCCTGCGCCAGACCCGGGCCTGGGAGGACGACCCGGCCTGGATGCAGCAGTACATCAAGGACCTGGGCGACTTCGCCCAGCAGCTGGAAGCCGCCGCTGCCTTGCTTAACAGCGACGAAGAGGAAAGCCAATGATAGGGAAGTCTTTCTATTTAGGCATTCCTTAGGAAGACGTGTTCTATACCCAAACATAGCCCCCGCCCCCTGACGTTCGTCAGGGGGCGGGGGTGTTTCATCCCGTATCTCACACCTCTTCCGTGGGCGGGCGGCGTTTCAACTCCGTGGGGGCCCACCCCCGGAGGGGGTAGCGCTGCATGGAGGAGAAGACGTATTCCTTCAGCTTGGGATACTGGTCCTCCAGCCCGGCGATGAGGTCCTTGACCTCCTGCCGCTTGGTGCTGCCGTCGGCGGGGCAGGGGTTGTGGACCACGGGCAGGTCCAGCCGCTGGGCCGCGTCCCGCACCATGGACTCGCTGACGTAGAGCAGGGGGCGGATCTGGGTCACGTCCGAGCGGTCCATGTAGGTCACCGGCTGGAAGCAGGACAGCCGCCCCTCGTAGAACAGGGACAGGAAGAAGGTCTCCACCGCGTCGTCGTAGTGGTGGCCCAGGGCCACCTTGTGGACCCCGTGGGCCAGGATGCCCTCGTGGAGGGAGCCTTTTCGCATCTTGGCGCAGAGGGCGCAGGGGTTCTTCTCCTTGCGGGTCTCGAAGATGACCTTGTTGATCTGGGTGGGGAGGATGTGATAGGGGACGTCCAGGTCCCGGCAGAACCGGGCCACCTCTGAGAAGTCCATGCCCTCGATGCCCATGTCCACGGTGAAGGCCTCCACGGTGAATTTTTGGGGATAGAACCGGGACAGCCGGGCCAGCGCGGCCAGGAGCACCAGGGAATCCTTCCCCCCGGAGACCCCCACGGCCACCCGGTCGCCGGTCTGGATCATGTCGTAGTCCTCCACGCAGCGGCGGAGCAAGCTGAGGATCTTTTTCATGGGATACGCCCTCCTGAGAAATAAAATGAAAATCGAACCTGAGATTTCGAGAGTTTGAAAGAGAAAGCGCGAGAAAACGAGAGATTTCAATGGACTAAATTAAAATTTGCGGAAAAAGCGTTGACAGGGACGTGGTCCTGTACTATAATAAGGTCCGCTGAAAAAACGGCTCTCTTTTGTGCGGCTTTCCTCTGCATTATAAGGGTATCCCGCCTGTTTTGTAAAGCCGAAGAAGATCCGTTCCTATGGATAAGATATTTTGATTTGGAGGTTCGACCCTATGTCCACTTTCATGGCAAACAAGGGCAACATCGAGCGCAAGTGGTACATCCTTGACGCCGCTGGCAAGCCCCTTGGTAAGACCGCCGCTCTGGCAGCCACCCTGCTGCGCGGCAAGCATAAGCCCGAGTACACTCCCCACGCTGACTGCGGTGATTTCGTCATCGTCATCAACGCTGAGAAGGCAGTCCTGACCGGCAAGAAGCTGGAGCAGAAGTTCTATCGCACCCACTCCGGCTATGTGGGCGGCCTGAAGGAGACCAAGTATGGCAAGCTCATGAAGGAG
>CAYNZG010000003.1:0-22950 GCA_964401525.1 uncultured Ruminiclostridium sp. | reverse complement strand
CGCCCAGAACCGCGATTTTCTTAGGAGTCATTGTTTCCAGATCCTTTCTCGTTTTCTTAGTAACATTCTGGCGCTGCTCTCCCGAGCCATCCGGGCGGGGGTAGGGGTACGCCATAATTTGACAGATTACGGCAAATTATGCCATCCTATGTCGAATCTATCGTACCATTTTATCCATTTTCTGTCACCCTACAAAAGGAAGGAATTCTTCCAATTTTACCCTAATGGATTCATACTTTTGGGACAAATTATATTTGAAAACCTCAACTTTTCCCTGCATTTTGCATCATTTTTCCGCCATTTCCCCCGCTTCTTTCCACGAAATGATCAGTTTCCACTTTCCATTCATCCCAAAATTTTGAAAACAACAGCGTCCCACCTGAAATTTCCAGATGGGACGCTGTTCCAAATCTATTTTTATTCCTATTTTATTTGAGCTTCCGCCGGACGTCCAGCAGGTACAGTGCCACCACGCGGTCGAAGTCGTACAGATCCAGACCATATAGGTCCAAAATTCGTCGGAAGCGATAGACCAGGGTGCTCTTATGGATGTGCAGAGCCTCCGCCGTGCGGGTGAACTGGAACCGCAGGCGGCACCAGTGGCCGATGATCTCCATGATCTCCTCATAGTTGGGAGCCCGCAAGATCACGCCAAACACGCCGGTCTCTGCCTCCCGGCAGACCTCCGCAGGCAGGCTGGCAGCCAGCTTCTCCAGCATCAGGTCGTCCATGGACAGGCAGACATCCTTCCGGATCTCTGCCAACTGGATGCGGACCACGAAGCAGGCATTTTCATAGGACAGACGCAGGTCCTCCAAGTCACTGGCCAGGGAGCCGACTCCCACAAAGACCGACAGTCCTTCCTTCCGGATAGCCTCCTCCATCTCCCGGCTGACCAGCATGACCTTTTCCATGCTGCTGTCCTGCATCCCGTCGGGCAGGCAAGTCAGCACCACGTGCTCTGTCTCGTTCTGACGGCAGACAAAATCCTGAACATCTCCGAAGAAACGCTGGATAATATCCTGGATCTGGTTGGCCGTGGCCTTCAGCTCATCGGAGCTCTTGCCGCCCTCCTGGCGATTCTTCACCAGAATGGCCAGACGGGGCACGTTCAGGTCTACCCCAGCCTCATAGGCCAGGCTGTAGATCTCCGCCGGGTCCCGGATGCGCTTGTCGAAGGTGACGATCTCCCGCAGGAGGTTGCGCTTCTGGTAATCCTGCTGCATGGAGGACCGCTGCTGGCTGTAGAAGCCTAAGAAGACCTGCGCCAGCTGCTGGATGAGGGCCACATAGCGAGAAACTTCCTGGGGGCTGCCGGTGACCCCGATGGTGCCGACGATCTCGTCTTCCACATACAGCGGCACCGTGAAGCCGGGCATCGTGCCTTCCAGGCGCATGGCGGCATCCTTGTTGTGATAGGTCGTCTGCCCCGTCCGGACCGCTTCGATGGAAGCCCCGTGAACAGAGCCCTCTCGCCGGGAATCGTTGCTGGACACTACCCGACAATTTTTGTCCGTGATCAGCACGTTGCAGCCAATGGTCAGACTGGCCGTCTGGACCAGTTTGTCACACAGTTCCTTATCCAGGACCTGTCTGGTGATGATGCCGCTCTCACGCATTCCTCTCATTAGTCTGTCCTCCTCATCTAAGATACCGCGCACGGCGGCCACTCCCTGTTGAAAAAATGATTGCCATTGTACGGGAAGTGTGCTATTTTTAATGCAACAGGCGCTTCTCAAAGCGCCGCTTTTTCGGCTGTGACAAGGTTCATTTTGCACTACAATATCACAAATCTTGCATAAGGTCAAATGTGAAACGCACAAAAATCTTTCCCCCAAAACGCAATTGATTCCTACTGAAAGGAGGAGCCACTATCAAAACCGTAATCATCGTTGATGACGAGCCCATTACCCGCATCGACTTATCGGATATGTTGCAGGAACTGGGTTTCTCCGTGGTGGGCGAAGCCGCAGACGGCTTCGACGCCATCGAACTCTGCCGTTCGCTCCACCCGGATGTAGTCCTTATGGATGTAAAAATGCCAATTTTTGATGGACTCACCGCCTCTGAAACGATCCTCTCCGAGGAACTGGCCGGCTGTGTGGTCCTCCTCACTGCCTTCAGCGACCGGGATATCATCGACCGGGCCAGCAAAGCCGGGGTCACCGGCTACCTCGTCAAGCCCATCGAGCAGAAGGCCCTCCTGCCCACCATCGAGGTCGCCCTGGCCCAGAGCCTGCGGCTCCGGCAGGTCCGCAGGCAGGCCGACGAGGCGGAGCGGCGCATCCGGGAGGAGCGGCAGATCCACAAGGCCCAGCAGTATCTGGCCAAGACCCAGGGCTGCTCGGAGGGGACTGCCTACCGCCTCATGCGCAAGACCGCCATGGACAAGCGCATCTCCATCGCCGCCCTGGCCCAGCGGATCCTCCAGCAGGCCGCACAAAACGATGACATCGCCGCTGTCAAGTCCATCCTCATGGCCCGGAAAAACATCAGCGATGCCCGGGCCTACCAATACATCACCACCTACGCCAAGGCCCACGACTGCACCACCGAGCAAGCCGCCCGGGTCCTGAAGGCCCAGCTGGAGCGGGAGGGCTGATATGTTCCACCACATCTGCACAGAGTACACCGACCTCTCCCCTGCCGAGATCGCCCGGCTGGAGGAGGTCCGCCAGCAGCTCCCCCTCATGGCCGAGCTCACCGGCGCAGACGTCTTCATCGACTGCGCCACGAAGGACGGGCGGGTGATCGTAGCGGCCCAGGCCCGGTGCTCCACCGCCAACAGCGCCTATCAGAAGGACGTAGTGGGTGAATACGCCCTGCCGGATAAAGAACCAGCCCTCCTCCACGCCCTGGAAAGCAAGACCCCCATCCGGGACATCAAAGCCATTACCCAGGAAAACCGTACCGTCCGCCAGGATGTGGTGCCCATCCTGGGCGAGGGCCAGCGCTGCCTCGGTCTGCTGATCCGGGAGCTGGACATCAGCAGCGACCTGCTCCAGGAGAAAAAGTTCCAGAGCCTGGCCCGGACCTTCGAGGAGCAGGACCTGACCCTCCGGGGCAGCGACTCCAGCCGGACCGCCGCCGACCCCACCACCCTGCGGGAGGTCCACCACCGGGTAAAGAACAACCTGCAGCTGGTGGCCAGCATCCTGAACATCCAGGCCCGACGCTGCGGCAACGACTTCACAAAAAAGATCTTGCAGGAAAATGTCGGAAGGGTCTTGTCAATCGCCGCAATTCATGATATACTGACACAAAATAACCATAGTTTTCACGGAATCGACAGCATCACCCTGCTGGAACAGCTCCGCAAGAATCTGCAAGCCTTCGTTCCCGCCGGGAAAGCGATCACCCTCCGCGTCAGCGGAGCTTCCGTGCAGCTATCCCCTGATGTGGCCAGTTCGGTCTCTCTGGTGGTCAACGAGCTGATCACCAACGCATTGGAACACGCCTTTGTGGACCGAGACCAGGGCAGCATCACCGTATCCTTCCTGGCTGGCAGTCTGTTCCACACCATCACCGTGGCAGACGACGGCGTGGGGTTCGATGTGTCGAAGCCCCGCACCAGCAGTTTGGGGCTGAACATCGTGGACGCCACTGTCCGGGATAAGCTCCACGGTCACATGACCATGCATTCCGATGCCAGCGGCAGCAGGATCTCTTTCGACTTCAAAACAAAATGATCTTCCGCACAACAGAGTGCAGAGTAATGAGCAAAAAAGCTAAGGCGTTGCAAGATACGCCTTGGCTTTTTCTACCTTTTTTCAGAAAGGAGGGGCACAATTGCCGGATATTCTCAGCGTCGGCATCGACATCGGGACCTCTACCACCCAGCTGGTCTTCAGCCGGATCACCATGGAAAACACCACCGGCTACTTCTCGGTGCCCCGGGTGTCCATCGTGGACAAGGAGGTCATCTATAAGAGCCCCGTCCACATCACGCCCCTGACCACCCCCGTCCTCATCGACGGCGAGGCCATCCGGGTGCTGGTCGCCGCCGAGTTCGCCCAGGCCGGGTTCACCCCTGCCGACGTGGACACCGGTGCGGTCATCATCACTGGCGAGTCCGCCCGAAAGGAAAACGCCGCCGCCGTGCTGGAAAAGCTCAGCGGCTTCGCCGGGGAGTTCGTGGTCTCCACCGCCGGACCGGACCTGGAGTCCATCATCGCCGGGAAAGGCAGCGGTGCCTTCCAGTACAGTCTGGATGAGCACTGCAACGCCGTCAACCTGGATATCGGCGGCGGCACCACCAACATCGTCCTCTTCCAGGAGGGCGACGCTGTAGCCAAGGGGTGCTTAGACATCGGCGGGCGGCTCATCCGCCTGACACCGGACCTCACCGTGGAGCGGATCAGCCCGGCTGCCGCTCTGGTAGCCCAGGCCGTGGGCGTGACCCTCACCCCCGGCAGCCGGACCACGTTGGAGGACCTCACCAAGATCACAGACAAGATGGCCGACCTGTTGGCTCAGGCCCTCTTCCTGAAACCCCAGGAGCCGCTGCTCCGCGCCATCCAGACCCCGGAAAGCTCCTGGCTGGATCTGCCCAACATGAAGATCGACCGCATCTGCTTCTCCGGCGGCGTGGCCGACTGCATGACCAGCGACTCCATCGACCCCGTCCCCTATGGGGACATCGGCATCCTGCTTGGACGGTCCATCGCCCGGGGCGAGCTGGTCCGCTCTATCCCCGCCATCCAGGGTGTCGAAACCATCCGAGCCACCGTGGTAGGTGCAGGGACTTACACCACCAGCATCTCCGGCAGCACCATCACCTACGCCAACGAGCTCTTCCCCATGAAAAGCGTCCCCGCGTTGAAGCTCTCCCGCGCCGAGCAGGAGGACTGCTTCGCCGGGCGGTCGGACTTCCTGGCGGACAAGATCCGTTGGTTCCTGGAGCAGAGCAGCACCGAGATCCTGATCCTGGCCCTGCCGGGCAAGCCGGACCCCAGCTATGAAGAGCTGAAGGTCCTGGCCGCCAGCCTGGCCCAGGGCATGGACGCAGGGCTCCCACCGGATGCGCCGGTCTTAGTGGTCCTGGAGCAGGACATCGCCAAGGCCCTGGGCATCCTCCTGGAGTCCCAGCTCCGCGGCAAACGAAAGGTCGCCTGCATCGACGGGATCAAAGTGGACCAGGGAGATTACATCGACCTGGGACGGCCGGTCATGGACGGCCTGGTCATCCCGGTGGTGGTCAAGACCCTGTTGTTTGGATAACCCCATTTCTAACTGTTTAGGAGTGTATCGAATGAAACTTTCCACAGTTCTGGCCGGAAAGCACTTCTCCTTCCGTGACGTGAAGGACGTGCTGGCCAAAGCAAACGAAAACAAATCTGGCGATACCCTGGCCGGGATCGCCGCCGCTTCCGACCTGGAGCGGATCGCCGCCAAGGAGGTCCTCAGCCACCTGCTGGTGCGGGACCTGCGGGAAAACCCCGTGGTCCCCTACGAGGAGGACGAGGTCACCCGCATGAACCAGGACTCCCTGGACCTGGAGGTCTACAACAAGATCGCCAACTGGACCATGGCCGACCTGCGGGAGTACATCCTCAGCCACGAGTCCTCTGAGGAGGACATCAAGCGGCTGAGCAAGGGCCTCACCGCAGAAGTGGTCGCCGGTGTCTGCAAGCTCATGAGCAACCTTGATCTGGTCTACGGTGCCAACAAAGTCCGGGTCACCGCCACCTGCAACACCACCGTCGGCCGCCGGGGGACCCTGTCCACCCGTCTGCAGCCCAACCACCCCACCGACAGCGTGGAGGGCATCACCGCCTCCCTCTTCGAGGGTCTGAGCTACGGCTGCGGCGACGTGCTGCTGGGTCTGAACCCCGTCACCGATGCCCCCGCCACCCTGAGTGAGGTCCTCAAGCGCTTCGACGAAGTGAAGAACAAGTTTGAGATCCCCACCCAGATCTGCGTTCTGGGCCACATCACCACCCAGATCGAAGCCGTGCGGAACAACGGCGCGCCCTGCGACATGATCTTCCAGTCCATCGCAGGCAGCCAGAAGGGCAACTCCGCCTTCGGCTTCTCCGCCGACACCGTCCGCGAGGCCCAGGCTCTCATGCGGGAGAAGGGCACCGCCAAGGGTCACAACGTCCTGTACTTTGAGACCGGTCAGGGCAGTGAGCTCTCCTCTGACGCTCACTTCGGCGCTGACCAGGTGACCATGGAGTCCCGTTGCTACGCCTTCGCCCGTGAGTTCGACCCCTTCATGGTCAACACCGTGGTGGGCTTCATCGGGCCTGAGTACCTCTACGACAGCCGCCAGGTCATCCGGGCCGGTCTGGAGGACCACTTCATGGGCAAGCTCAGCGGTGTCCCCATGGGCTGTGACTGCTGCTACACCAACCACATGATGGCAGACCAGAACGACATCGAGAACCTGGCGCTGTTGCTGGCAAGCTGCGGCATCAACTACATCCTGGGCGTGCCGTCCAGCGATGACATCATGCTGAACTACCAGACCAACGCCTACCACGACACTGCCGCCATCCGCGAGATCCTGGGCCTGCGGCCCATCCGCGAGTTCGAGCTGTGGCTGGAGAAGATGGGCCTCATGGAAAACGGCCGTCTCACCCGCCGCGCCGGCGACCCCACCATCTTTATGAAGTGAGGAGGGTAACCAAATGGATCAAGAACTGATCACTTCCATAGTTACAGAGATCGTCCGGCAGTTGGAGTCCACCGGCAGCGTTCGTCTGCCCGGCTCTCAGCCTGCGGCGGTCCCCGCCCCGGCCAAGGAGTGGGAGGACATCACCTCCCCCGAATGTAAGGCCATTCCCCTGCTGGAAAACCCTGAGGATCCCGAAGCCCTGCGGCGTATGATGGGCCGCACCACCGCCCGCATCGGCGTGGGCCGCGCCGGATCCCGCCTGAAGACCCAGACCATGCTGGCGCTCCGCGCCGACCACGCACAGGCCCGGGACGCCGTCTTCGCCGACGTGGACCAGAAGGTCCTGGACGAAGCAGGGCTCTTCACCGTCCAGACCATGTGTCAGGAAAAGGACACCTACATCACCCGCCCCGACCTGGGCCGTAAGCTGAGCCCCGAGGCCATCGAGACCCTGCGTCAGAAGTGCATCCCCAACCCTGACGTGCAGATCTATGCCGCCGACGGTCTGAGTTCCACCGCCATCGAGGCAAACCTCAATAAGATCCTGCCCGTCATCACCGAGTCTCTGACCCGCATGGGCCTGAAGGTGGGCACCCCCTTCTACCTGCGGTTCGGCCGCGTGGGTTCTCAGGAACACGTGGCAGAGACCCTGGGCGCCAAGGTCGTCTGCACCCTCATCGGGGAGCGTCCCGGCCTGGCCACCGCAGAGAGTATGAGTGCTTACATCGCCTACAACGCTTTCGTGGGCATGCCTGAGTCCAAGCGCACCGTGGTCTCCAACATCCACAAAAACGGCACCGCCGCCGTTGAGGCCGGTGCCTATGTGGCCGAGGTCATCGCCAAGATCCTGGAGCAGAAGGCCAGCGGCGTGGACCTGGTGAAGTAAGGAGGCCGTCATGCTCGGAAGCAGAATGGGGACCAAGATCCTCAGCGTGCGCATCATCCCCAACACCGACCCCATGCTCCTGGCCCGGCTGGACGTGCCCGAAGGGCACCGCAGCCTCGGTATCTTCACCGCAGACTGCGACGATGTGTCCTACGCCGCCCTGGACGAGGCCACCAAGAAGGCCTCGGTCACCGTGGTCTACGCCCGCAGCATGTATGCCGGAGCCGGGAACGCCAGCACAGCGCTGGCCGGTGAGTTCATCGGCATCCTCTCCGGGGAGAACCCCGAGGAGATCCGTAGCGGTCTGGACGCGGCCATCGCTTTCTGCGAAAACGATGCCAGCTTCTACAGCGCCAACGACGATGACTCGGTGGTCTACTTCGCCCACTGCATCTCCCGCACGGGCAGCTACCTGTCCAAGCAGGCAGAGGTCCCGGAGGGCACCCCCATGGCCTACCTCATCGCGCCGCCCCTGGAGGCGATGGTGGGCATGGATGCCGCCCTGAAGGCGGCGGACGTGGAGCTGCGGACCTTCTACGGTCCCCCCTCGGAGACCAACTTCGCCGGTGGACTGCTGGTGGGCGACCAAGCCGCCTGCCGGGCCGCCTGTGAGGCCTTTGCCGAGACCGTCTGCGGCATCGCCGGAGACCCCACCGCTTATTGATCGCTTATATTTATATTATGTAATGTAAGACCCGCCTCGGTCTTCGGGGCGAATAAATAACATCAACCACACATTCATGTCAAAGAATATCGGAGGTAATCGTATGGATTCTATGCAGGCATTAGGTATGATCGAAACCAAGGGTCTCGTCGGCTCTATTGAAGCAGCCGATGCCATGGTCAAGGCAGCAAACGTTCACCTGATCGGTAAGGTCCACGTGGGCGGCGGTCTGGTCACCGTCATGGTCCGCGGCGACGTCGGCGCTGTCAAGGCCGCTACCGACGCTGGTGCAGCTGCTGCATCCCGCGTTGGCGAGCTGATTTCTGTCCACGTCATTCCCCGTCCCCACGGCGAGGTGGAGTACATCCTGCCTGTCCTGGGCGACGCTGCAGAATAAGTTTCCCCGC
The DNA here is from genome assembly GCA_964401525.1 of uncultured Ruminiclostridium sp. Classification (GTDB taxonomy): domain Bacteria; phylum Bacillota; class Clostridia; order Oscillospirales; family Oscillospiraceae; genus Evtepia. The sequence goes on along the minus strand of CAYNZG010000003.1, from coordinate 14,374 downwards.
ATCCAAACAGTTTGTTCCTAAAAATTCGGAGGTACCACTATGGAATTCGATAAAGATTTAAGTTCCATCCAGGAAGTTAGAAACCTGGTGGCAAAGGCAAAGGCTGCTCAGGAAGAGTTCGCTTCCTTCAGCCAGGCACAGGTCGACAAGATCGTCAAGGCCATCGCAGAAGCCTGCGTGGCCAACATCGAGCCTCTGGCCAAGATGGCCGTGGAAGAGACCGGCTTCGGCGTTTGGCAGGACAAGGTCCTGAAGAACCTGCTGGGCTCCGCCATCACCTATGACAGCATCAAGGATCTGAAGACCGTCGGCATCCTCAAGGAGGACAACGAGAAGAAGGTCTGGGAGATCGGTGTCCCCATGGGCGTCATCGCAGCTCTCATCCCCTCTACCAACCCCACCTCCACTGCCATGTACAAGACGCTGATCTCCGTCAAGTCCGGCAACGCCATCATCCTGAGCCCCCACCCCAACGCCAAGAACTGCATCCTGGAGACCTTCAAGATCATCAGCCAGGCTGCTCTGGCTGCCGGTGCTCCTGCAGGCCTGATCCAGTGCATCACCATCCCCTCTCCCCAGGGCACCGACGCTCTGCTGAAGAACCGCGGCATCGGCATGATCCTGGCTACCGGCGGCGAGGCCATGGTCCGCGCTGCTTACAGCTCCGGCAACCCCGCTCTGGGCGTTGGCCCCGGCAACGGCCCCTCCTTCATCGAGAAGTCTGCTGACATCCCCAAGGCGATCAAGCACATCATGGACAGTAAGACCTTCGACAACGGCACCATCTGCGCCTCCGAGCAGAGCATCATCACCGAGCGCTGCATCAAGGAGCAGGTCGTGGCTGAGGTCAAGAAGCAGGGCGGCTACTTCATGTCCGCCGAGGAGAGCGAGAAGGTCGGCCGCTTCATCATGCGTGCCAACGGCACCATGAACCCCAAGATCGTGGGCCGCTCCGCCAAGGTCATCGCTGATATGGCCGGCATCACCATCCCCGAGGGCACCCGCGTCCTGGTCTCCTTCCAGACCACCGTGGGCAAGGACAACCCCTACTCCCGCGAGAAGCTCTGCCCCATCCTGGCTTTCTACACCGAGAACACCTGGGAAGACGCCTGCAACCGCAGCATGGAGATCCTCTACAACGAGGGCGCCGGTCACACCATGACCATCCACAGCGAGGACATGAGCATCATCCGTGAGTTCGCTCTGAAGAAGCCCGTCTCCCGTCTGCTGGTGAACACCATCGGCTCCCTGGGCGGCGTTGGCGCAGCCACCGGCCTCCAGCCCGCTCTGACCCTGGGCTGCGGCGCAGTGGGCGGCTCCGCCACCTCCAACAACGTGGGCCCCATGGACCTCATCAATATCCGCCGCGTGGCCTTCGGCCTGAAGGAGCTCAGCGAGATTCGCGGCAGCTATCCCGCTCCCGACGTGTGCAGCTGCGCTGCTCCCACCCCCCGCTATGCCAACTCCCTGGAGCAGGCCAACTGCGACAAGGCTATGACCTCTCTCAGCCGCTCCGACATCGAGGCCATCACCAAGGCCGTCCTGGCACACTTCAACCGGTAATTCCCCTTTCCTTTTAAAATAACAATCAAAACAATCACGACTCATATTTGGAGGTAACATATTATGAATCAGCAGGCATTAGGTATGATCGAAACCAAGGGTCTCGTCGGCTCCATTGAAGCAGCCGATGCCATGGTCAAGGCAGCAAACGTCCACCTGATCGGTAAGGTCCACGTCGGCGGCGGTCTGGTGACCGTTATGGTCCGCGGCGACGTCGGCGCTGTCAAGGCCGCTACCGACGCTGGCGCAGCTGCTGCATCCCGCGTTGGTGAACTGATTTCCGTCCACGTCATTCCCCGTCCCCACGGCGAGGTGGAGTACATCCTGCCTGTCCTGGGCGACGCAGCTGAATAATCGGCACGATCCCCAACAGATCCATCGGTCACGGGTCGCCTGAGCGGCCCGTGACCAAACATGACAGGCGGGTAATGCAATGAAAAAATATCTTTTGACTGATGTAGAACTGCGCGCCCGCTGGTCCAGAGACCGTTCCAGCACTTACTACGTGGAGGAAGGGACCATCCTGACCCCTTCCGCCCGGGATTTCCTCAACGAGCATAAGATCCAGCTCTGCTACCATGCCCCCGGCCTTCCTGCTGTGGAGCGCCAGGCCACCGCTGTGGCGGCCTCGGCCATGACCACCACGCCCATCCCCGTGCGAAACGGGCGGGCCCGCTATCGGAACGCCATCACCGGGCAGGACCTGGACCACAAGCCGGAGGAGATGACCCACCTGCGGGGCAACCTGCTGGTGCCCAAGATCCACCCTCAGATCGAATTCCGGGGGCGGCTGGACAGTCTCATGGCACAGATCCTGGAGGTCCAGCTCCTGGCCTACGAATCCGGCGAGGAGCAGGTCGTGGATGACCTGGGCGAGATCCTGGACTGCACCCAGCAGATCCTGTCTGCCGAGGTCAAGGACGAGCCCCTGGCCCCCATGGACCTTTTGGATATGGACAGCAGTGAGCTGCGCTATGCCTCCCATCATGTAAAGAAGGTCTTCGGCATCGACCACCCCATCCCCAACTACAAGATGGGGCGGCTCTGCCTGGCTCTGAACAGCCTGCGCACCCAGGTGCGCGAAGTGGAGCTGTCCGCCGCCCGGGCCTTCTGCCGGGAGGGGACCACGCAGCGGGGAGATATCATCGAGTGCCTCAACCGAATGTCCAGCTGCATCTACATCATTCTCTGCCGCAAACTGTCCGGCTTTTACACTCAGGGGAAGCCCGACCCCAAGGAAGGGACCCTTCCCCCCGATGACGATGACAGGGAGAAACAACCATGAACTATTTTAGCGAAAAAGACATCAAAGATATCGTCGCCTCCGTGCTGACTCAGTCCGGCTTCGGCGACTCCAAGGCTTGCTGCCAGGATCAGGGCGAGGGCCAGGAGATCCCCATCGAGATCTCTGCCCGTCACGTCCACCTGGACCGTGAGTCCCTGGACATCCTCTTTGGCAAGGACTACAAGCTCACCAAGAAGCGCGACCTGAGCCAGACCGGCCAGTACCTCTCCGAGGAGCGCGTCAAGCTGGTCACCCCCCGCGGGCAGATCGCCAGCGTGGGCATCCTGGGCCCCCTGCGCAGCAAGAACCAGGTGGAGCTGTCCTTCAGCGACGCCCGCATCCTGGGCGTGAAGGCCCCCATCCGCCTCTCCGGTGACCTGGAGGGCGCAGCCGATGTGCTCATCGTCGGCCCCAAGGGTGTGGTCACTGCCACCAACTCTGTGATCGTGGCCAAGGCGCACGTTCACATGACCGCAGAAGACGCCGCCAACTACGGCGTGGCCGACGGCGAACACGTGAGCATCGCAATGGGCGATGACCGCAAGGTCACCCTGAACGATGTCATCGTCCGTGTCCGCGAGGACTATGTCCTGGCCGTTCACATCGACTATGACGAAGCCAACGCCGCCAACGTCTCCGGCGGCCACATCGTGGGCCGCCTCATCAAGAACGGGTGAGTTTATGAATCAAACCGATTTAGAATACATCGTAAATCTGGTGACTCAGCAGGTCATGTCCGCCATGGGGAGCGGGGCTGCCGCCTCCGATCCCCATCTGGACGGCCTGTCCAAGATCCTGGTGGTCGGTCCCGAGGACCAGGCCCTGCCGGAGGACCTCTGCGAGGACTCCGTGGCCTACGGTCTGGAGGACTACTGCGCACACAAGAACATCCTGCGCTATGACCGCCTCATCATCACCAGCCTGACCACCACCCAGCTGGCCGACATCGCCATGGCCCGGGTCAGCGACGATGTGACCGACGCAGTCATCACCGCGCTGCTCAACGGCATCGACGTGTACATGCTGGAGAGCGCACTCTCCTTCCGCAAGCTGGCCGGCAAGGGCAGCACTGCCCTGTACAACCTGCTGGAGAGCTATGCCCGCACGCTGCAGGTCTTCGGCATCAAGATGGCCGGCATCCGGGCCAAGCAGCAGGTGGTGGTGGAAGCCAAGCCTCCCAAGTTCAAGGCACCGCCTGTGAGCGTCCCCAAGGGCAGCGCCACCCCCAACGTCAGCCGTCTGATCTCCGAAACGGAGGCCTCGGCCATGATCAAGGAGGGTGGCCCCATCCACCTGCCTGCCACTGCGATCATCACCCCTCTGGCCCGGGATCTTTTCGCCCAGGCCCGGGTGGAGCTGATCCAGGACCGCTGAGCGCAAGGAGGACCCCAATTTGATTATTTGTAAAGTGATCGGTCATGTTTGGGCCACCAAGAAGGAACCCCGCCTGGAGGGCATGAAGCTCATGGTCGTCCAGGAGGAAGGCACCCGGAAAAAGACCCATGTGGCCGCCGACGTAGTCGGGGCCGGCATCGGCGAAAAGGTGCTGGTGGTCTCCGGCAGTACCGCCCGGAACGTCTTCGGCAACCGGGAGGTCCCCACTGACATGACCATCGTCGGCATCATCGACAGCCTGGAGATCGTTCGGGCTGAGAAGTAACACCATCAAGGAAGTGAGATCGCATGGGTATCGTTGAGCAAATCAAGGACGCCGGCATCGTCGGCTGCGGCGGCGCAGGCTTCCCCACCCATAACAAACTGACCGGCAGCATGGATTATCTCATCATTAACGGCGCAGAATGCGAGCCCCTGCTCCGCACCGACCGTTACATCATGCTGAACAAGGCCCCCGATATGGTGCGGGCCCTCCAGGCCCTTCAGGCCGAGCTGGATATCGGCCAATGCGTTATCGCAGTCAAGCACCATTATCAGGATGAGATCGCAGCCCTGCGCCAGGCTATCAAGCAGGCCGGGGCTAACATCGCCATTCACGAGCTGGAGAGCTTTTACCCCGCCGGTGACGAACAGACCATCGTCTACGAAGTCACTGGCCGGGTGGTCCCCCCTGCCGGGATCCCCGGCAAGGTGGGCTGCGTGGTCAACAACGTGGCCACCATCTACGCCATCTCCCAGGCTATGGACGGCATCCCCTTCACCAAAAAGTTTTTGACCGTCACCGGCGAGGTGAGAAACCCCACCGTGCTGTGCGTCCCTGTGGGCACCAGCTATCGGGAATGTTTCGAAATGGCCGGCGGCACCATCAGCTCCTCCTACTTCGTGGTCAGCGGCGGCCCCATGATGGGCAAGTCCATGACCCAGGAGGAGGCCGAGACCGCTGTGGTCACCAAGACCACCTCCGGCATTCTGGTCCTGCCCGAGAGCGGCTATCACGCCCGCACCAATGAGGTGGACCTGACCCGGATGATCAGCCGGGCCCGGGCAGCCTGCATCCAGTGCACCGCCTGCACCCAGCTGTGTCCCCGTCATATGCTGGGCCACCCCATCGAGCCCCACCGCATCATGCGGGCCATGGCTTCCGGGGCCAGCATGGAGGACCTGCTCCAGACTCCCGCCATCCAGAACGCCGCCCTGTGCTGCGCCTGCGGCCTGTGCGAAGTCTACGCCTGCCCCATGGGCCTCTTCCCCCGGAAGATCAACGCCATGCTGAAGGGCGAGCTGGGCAAGGCTGGCATCCGCTATCAGGCAGATCCCAACCAGGACTGGGAGGCCAACCCCATCCGCGCCGCCCGTCTGGCTCCCTCTGACCGTGTTGCCGCCCGGGCCGGTGTGCGGAAGTACTACGACTATGAGATCCGCACCCTGAAGGACGGCGACCCCGCCCGGGTGGAGATCCCCCTGAATATGCACATCGGTGCCCCCGCCCAGCCCGTGGTCAGCGCAGGCGACCATGTGACTGAGGGCGACCTCATCGCCCAGCCCGCCGAGGGCGCTCTGGGCGCACGGATCCATGCCAGCATCACTGGCCGCGTGGATTCCGTGGGCAGCCGAATCGTTATTGTGAAAGAGTGAGGTAACTGACTTATGATGGAAACAATTGGTTTTCTTGAACTGAACAGCATCGCCAAGGGCGTGGAAGTGGCCGATATCGTGCTGAAGACCGCTGCGGTCAACCTGATCTTCTCCCGCTCCGGCTGCCCCGGCAAGTATTACCTGCTCTTCACCGGCGAAGTTGCCGCCGTTCAGGCCTCTATCGACGCCGGTTGTGAGCTGGGCGGCCATCATGTGGTGGACCACTGCGTCATCCCCCGCGTCCACCCCCAGGTCATCAAGGCCATCAACATGACCAGCGCTCCCGACCACATGAACGCTGTGGGCGTCATGGAGTTCTTCTCCGTCACCGCCTCCGTGTACAGCGCCGATGCTGCCGTGAAGGCTGCTGACGTGGACCTCATCGACGTGCGTCTGGGCACCGGCATCGGCGGCAAGTCCTTCGTCATCCTCACCGGTGAGGTGGCCGCCGTCCGCGCCTCCATCGAGGCCGGTGTGAACACCCCCAGCGCCGAGGGTATGCTGGTCTCCTCCGTGGTCATCCCCAGCCCCCACCCCGAGCTGCTGGACAGCCTGATGTAATTTCCCATCCAATCCAGGAGGATGAACCATGGCAGAAGAGATCTTTAACGGGAACAGCGAGAAGCAGCGCATCATCCAGGAATTCGTTCCTGGTAAGCAGGTCACCCTGGCCCATATCATCGCCAATCCCAACCCGGATATCTATAAGAAGCTGGGTGTCATCGGCGAGCACATGGGTGCCATCGGCATCATGACCATCACCCCCAGCGAGGCCGCCATCATCGGCGCGGATATCGCCACCAAGGCGGCCGACGTGACCATCATCTTTGTGGACCGGTTCAACGGCTCCCTGGTCATCGGCGGTGACGTGTCCAGCGTGGAGACCGGCGTGAAGGAAGTGCTGAACACCCTGCGGGACCTTCTGCAATTCTCCCCCACCGTGATCACGCGCACATGAAAAAAGTCATTCTTGTCGGTACCGTCGCTTGCGGAAAAACCACCCTGTGCCAGTGTCTCAACGGCATGGATCTGCACTACAAAAAGACCCAGGCGTTGGAGGTCATCCACCAAACCATCGACACCCCTGGAGAGTACCTGGAGCACCGCTCCTTCCTCCAGGCCCTCATCGTCACCGCGGTGGAGGCTGACCTTGCCCTCTTTGTTCTGGATCCCACCCAGGACCGCTTCATGTTCTCTCCGGGGCAGGCCGCTTCCTTCCCCATCCCGGTGGCTGGCTGTGTCACGAAAGCGGATATCGCCACCGAAAGCCAACTCAAGCAAGCAACAGAGCTTCTGGAGCTGGCCGGGGCAGATCCCATTTTTTCCGTCAGCGCATTCACGGGCGAAGGGATCCCGGAGCTGGTCAAGTTCCTTGAGGAGTGACCGAGATCTGATCGTCAAAAGGCGAGCTGTAGCTACAGCTCGCCTTTTCCGCTTTTACAGATGACAAACCCCCGGCCCTCTGTCCTGCGGGACAGAGGGCCGGGGGTCCTTTTCTTATAGAACGGCTCAGCCGTTGATCTTCTCCAGAATGATCTTTGCGCAGTCGATCTGGTTGGGGATGTTGCCGTCGGTGTCGCGGACTCTCCAGATGTCGGGGGTGATCTCGTCAGCCACGTAGACCTTGCCGCTCTCATCGTAGCCCACTTCGATCTTGAAGTCGATGAGGGTCAGATCCATCTTAGCCAGCTCCTTCTTCAGGACCTCGCCCACGCGGACCAGCACGCCCAGGGCCTCGTCATACTGGCCGGGAGCCAGCATACCCTTCATGATGCACAGTCTGTCGGTGATCAGGGGGTCGCCCTGCTCGTCGCTCTTCAGAGTGACCTCGGTGTAGGGGGGATCGAAGACGATGCCCTCTTCCAGGTCGAAGCGGCGGCACATGCTGCCTGCGGTGAAGTAGCGCAGCACGAACTCCAGCTTGGGAACGGTCAGGGTGCGGACCTTCATCAGGTTCTTTTCCAGGTCAGCGCCCAGGTAATGGGTGGGGATGCCGTTTGCTTCCATGACCTCGAAGAAGTACTTGGAGACCTGCAGGCCGATGTTGCCCTTGCCCTCCACGCTGCCGCCGACGGTGTTGTAGCCGGGGTCGAACATACCGTTCTCGCCGGTCGCGGTGTCCTTAAAGAACAGGTGGGTCACGTTGGTCTCCTCGTCCAGCATGACGGTCTTGGTCTTGCCATCATAAAGAGTTTTCATTGATACATTACTCCTCTCGAATATGTGTCTCCGATCCACTTCTCCGAGGGTCCTGCATTGCAAGATGCCCGGGAGGAAGATGCAAATCATATTGTGCAGATGTATTATACCATAATCCGCAAAAATTGCGATAGTAGAAATGTACTTTTTCGCCGCTTCTGCAACATTTTTTTGTTCAAAAAGTTTGTTTCGCCGTCCATTGACTTCCCTTTGCCCAATGTCTATACTATAAAGGAAAGCAGGGTGATAGAAAACCTGCAAACCCAGCAAAAGGAGGGCCAAGACTATGGGAATCTTGCAAAAAAAGACCCCCATCGAGAAGGAATGGGAGGCCCTGCAAAAGCGCGAGGCCGCCTTTTTGGCGGGCCGGGCCGAGAAGCAGGACACCTTCCTGAACCAATTCCTGGCGGAAAAGGTCCCCGCCGGTCTCCAGGACACCCTGGACAAGGGCTTCTTCAAGGCCTTCCAGCTGATCTTTGAAAAAGGGACCGGCATCATCGAAAAGACCTATGACCGGGAGGAGCTGGAAAAGTCCTATCTGGTGGACCAGTATGCTCACGACCTCCGGCCCAGCCGGAAGAGCCTCAAGACCTTTTCCAAAAAGGCCAACGCCGCCGGGACCAAAGGCGTGCTCCTCTCCGGGGCCTCCGGCATCGGCATGGGCCTGTTGGGGGTGGGGCTACCGGACATTCCCCTGTTCACGGGGATGCTACTGCGGACGGTCTATGAGATCGCCCTCCGCTACGGCTACCACTACGACACCCCGGAGGAGCAGTATTTCATCCTGCTCCTCATCCGGACCGCCGTCTCCCACGGTGAGGTGTTAGAGGAGCAGAACGAGCAATTGGACCAATTCATCTACTTCCCTGTCCTGCCGGAGGACTATGACCGGGACGAGCAGATCCGCCAGACCGCCGGGGCCCTCTCCAAGGAGCTGCTGTACATGAAGTTCCTCCAGGGCATCCCCCTGGTGGGTGCCATCGGCGGCGGCTACGATGTCGTGTATATGAAGCAGATCAGCAGCTACGCCAAGCTGAAATATAAGCGCCGCTTCCTGACGGACCAAGGCGCACCAGACCCGGACGTATGAAAGGAGCTGCCATGGACCCCATCATTCATCCCATCAAACTGGACTTTCAAGTGACCCCCACCGTCCAGCGCTATGTCTGGCTTTACCTCATCGAAGGGCAGGAGGGCTGCTATCTCATCGACGCAGGGGTAGCCGGGGCTGAGACCGTTGTGGAAGCCAGGCTCCACACCCTGGGCCGGGACCTGGCTGACCTCAAGGGCATTTTCCTGACCCATGCCCACCCGGACCACATGGGCGGAGCCGCCGCCCTCCGGGAGAAAAGCGGCTGCACCGTCTATGCCAGCGCCGGAGAACAGCCCTGGATCGAAGACGTTGATCTGCAGTTCCGGGAGCGGCCTATCCCCAACTTCTATACCCTGGCGGGGCATTCCGTCCCTGTGGACCAGATCCTGACCCATGGGGATCGGGTGTCCCTGGAACCGGGCCTGATCCTGGAGGTGGTGGGGACCCCCGGACACTCCGCCGATGAGCTGTCTTACCGTCTGCCCAAAGCCCGCTGCATCTTCACCGGGGATGCCATCCCCGTCCTGGGCGATATCCCCATCTGGGTCCACCGGGAGGATGCCCGCCAGAGCCTGCTCCGCCTGCGGGACCTGCCAGAGACAGACACCTTCTATCCCGCCTGGGATGTGCCCTACGACCGCGCCACGGCACTGGGCAAACTCAGCGAGGCAGAGCAACTCATGGATGCGCTGCAAGCCCAGGTGGACCGCTTCCGCCACCGGGAGGACCTGGTCCAGGCCGTCTGCGACGGGATGCAGACCCCGCACTTTTTACAGAATCCCCTCTTCCGGCGCACCGTGGAGGCCATGCTGCCCCCTGTGCCCTGAACGCATTTGATCTTTTATAGGAGATGACCAACACGAAACGACAAAAAGATCCCATCGACATGATCCACGGGCCGCTGCTGCCCAGCATCATCCGTTTCTCCATCCCCCTGATGCTCACCGGCGTGCTGCAGCTCCTGTTCAACGCCTGCGACATGGTGGTGGTGGGCCGGTTCGCCGGCAGTGACCCGCTGGCCGCCGTGGGCTCCACCACCTCCCTGACGAACCTGCTGGTCAACGCCTTCATGGGCCTGTCCGTGGGTGCCAACGTCCTCGCCTCCCACGCCCTGGGGTCCGGGGACCACGAGAGACTGGAAAAGATCGTCCACACCGCCGTCACCCTGAGTTTGGTCTGCGGGGCCTGTCTGGCCGTGGTGGGCGTGGGGTTCTGCCGGGTCTTCCTGACCGCCATGAACACCCCGCCGGAGGTCCTGGACCTGGCGGTCCTCTATATGCGCATCTTCTTCTGCGGGATGCCCGTGGTGATGCTCTATAACTTCGGCGCAGCGTTGCTGCGGGCCCAGGGCAACACCAAGCAGCCCCTGATCTATCTCTCCATCTCCGGCCTCATCAACGTGGTGCTGAACCTGATCCTGGTCATCCTCTTCCACCTGTCCGTGTCCGGAGTGGCCATCGCCACGGTGGTCTCCCAGACCATCTCCGCCTGTCTGGTGGTGCGGTATCTGGCCCGCCAGGAAGGCCCCTGCCATCTGGACCTGAAAAAGCTCCGGCTGGACTGGGCTGTGGTCAAGCGGACCTTCCAGATCGGCATCCCCGCCAGCTTCAACAGCATCATGTTCTCCTTCTCCAACATCCAGATCCAGTCGGCCATCAACTCCTTCGGCCCCTCGGCCATGGCCGGCAACGCCGCCGGGGCCAATCTGGACGGCTTCATTTATGTGGCTGCCAACTCCCTGCACCAAGCTGCCATCAACTTCGCCGGGCAGAACGTGGGTGCCGGACGAAACGACCGTCTGCCCAAGGTGGCCCTGACCTGCTGCTCCCTCTCCGCCCTGGTGTCTCTCATCCTGGGCTGCACCATGTACTGCTTCGGCCCCACCCTGCTGGGCCTGTACACCACCGCTCCCTCGGACATCGCCTTCGGCATGACCCGCCTGAAGATCATCGCCCTGACCTACTTCCTCTGCGGCTTCATGGATGCCATGGTGGGCGTGCTGCGCGGCATGGGCTATGCCATGGTCCCCACCATCATCTCGGTGGCGGGCGTATGCGGCTTCCGGATCCTCTGGCTGGTGACCATCTTCGCCTGGGATCCCACCCCGGAGATCCTCTTTCTCTCCTACCCCGTCTCCTGGATCATCACGGGCCTGGCCCAGCTCATCAGCTATGAGCTCATCCGCAGAAAGCGGTTCCCCATCCGGAAACCGCAAGGAACGGCATGAGGCAGGACCGTGCCTCCGGCAGGGCCCCATTTTCTCCGGAGAAAATGGGGAAAAGAGCGCCGGGGCTGAGGGACTGTCGTTCCATCGTGCCTGCGGCTCCGCATCGGCAGGCTGTCCATGGCGTGCCCACCGTCTGGGTGCGCGGGAACGTGAGATAGGACCTGCAGTGGATATCCGTTTTGACCATCTCAAAACACATAAAAAAGGACGAGATCAAAAAGATCTCGTCCTTTTTTATGCTCTTATATTACCACAAAATGGCCAAAATTCAAGTCTTGTCCTTTTTCCGCACCGGGTGTAAGAAAGAAGAGAGGTGATAATGATGAAACCATCCATGACCGCTCTGGTCACGACCTTTGCCAGAGCCTACCACACAGCCCACAACGCTGTCCCCGTCTTCCGCGACCCTCTGGCCCGGATGCTCCTGTCCGACCGGGAGCACGACGACATAGCCAGGCACATGACCCCCGCAGAGATCACCGCCCACTATTTTGCCGCCCACAACCGGGCGGACCCCGCCCATCCCATGGAGGCGGAGGCCGGGGCGAACTACTGCCTGGCGGTGAAGCAGCCGTAAAGCATGGAAAAGCCGGTCGGGCTGATCTGGAGCAGCACGACCGGTTCTTCCGATACTAAGGATGTGGAAATGGAAAATATCCGAGAAAAGCAATGGGAATAGGATGAACTCAGTGGCTCCAGGGCTTGCTCTGCTCCACCAGGCGTTCATACTTGGCCTTGGCCTCACGTTCCGACTTGGCGAAGAGGTCTCTTGCCCGGTCGGGGAATGCAAGCTGCAGGGAGGAGTAGCGGACCTCACCCTCCAGGAACTCCCGATAGTCCATGATGGGTTCGGGGGAATCCAGCTGGAAGGGGTTCTTGCCCTTTTCTGCCCGGCGGGGATCATAGCGGAACAGGTGCCAGTAGCCGGACTGAACGGCGGCCTTCATCTCCAGCATGGTGTTCTTCATGCCCATCTTGATGCCGTGGTTGATGCAGGGAGCATAGGCGATGACGATGGATGTGCCGGGATAGGATTCTGCTTCGATGAGGGCGCGGAGGGTCTGGTTATAGTCCGCACCCATGGCGATCTGAGCCACGTAGACGTCGCCGTACTGCATGGCGATGGCTGCCAGGTCCTTCTTCTGGACGCTCTTGCCAGCAGCGGCGAACTGCGCCACTGCGCCGGTGTTGGTGGCCTTGGAGGCCTGACCGCCGGTGTTGGAATAGACCTCGGTGTCCAGGACCAGGATGTTCACATTCTCGCCGGAGGCCAAGACGTGGTCCACGCCACCGTAGCCGATGTCGTAGGCCCAGCCGTCGCCGCCGAAGGACCACACGGACTTCTGACCGAACATATCCCGCATGTTGTACAGGTCCTGAAGCTGCTCTGCGTTGGCAGCGCCGGAGGAGATGGCCTGAGCCAGAGTCTCGGTCAGAGCCTGACCGGTGACCCGGGAGCCATCGGTCTCCTTGCGGTGGTTCAGCCACTTCTTGGCGGTCAGAGCCACCACAGGGGGCGTGTTCTCGTCCTGGGCGATGGTGCGGGCCAGGTCTGCCGCAGCAGTCTGGCGGGCGCTGACGGCCAGGTTCATGCCGTAGCCGAACTCTGCGCCGTCCTCAAAGAGGGAGTTCTCCCAGGCAGGACCGCGGCCCTGCTTGTTGACGGTGTAGGGAGTAGAGGGAGCACTGCCGCCCCAAATGGAGGAGCAGCCGGTGGCGTTGGCAATGTACATCCGGTCGCCGAAGAGCTGGGTGATGAGCTTGACGTAAGGCGTTTCGCCGCACCCGGCGCAGGCACCGGAGAACTCGAAGAGGGGCTGCTGGAACTGGCTGCCCTTGACGGTCTCCTTGGCAAAGGGGATCTGCTTCTGGGAGACCTGCTCCACGCCATAGTCGAAGACCTCCTGCTCCTCCAGCTGGGTGTTCAAAGGCTTCATGGTCAGGGCCTTCTTGGCGGCGGGACATACGGTCTCGCAGGAGCCGCAGCCGGTGCAGTCCATGACGGAGACCGTCATAGCGTAGGCGTAGATCTCGCAGCCCTTGCCGCGCATGTCGTGCATCTTGGTGCCCTTGGGGGCATCCACCACTTCCCCGGCATCCAGGACCACAGGGCGGATGCAGGCGTGGGGGCAAACATAGGAGCAGAGGTTGCACTGGATGCAGGCATCGGCGTTCCACTGGGGGACGCTCACAGCGATGCCGCGCTTTTCATAGGCAGCGGTGCCCTGAGGCAGGGTGCCGTCGGCCCCGGCCATCAGCTTGGAGACCGGGATGCTGTCGCCGCGCATGGCGTTGGCGGGGATCATCACGTCCCGGACATACTGGGCCACGTCGGCGCGGCCGATGTTCAGGGCGGTCTCCTGGGGCTCGTCGGTGAGGTCTGCCCAGCCCATGGGGATGGGGATCTCCTGGACGCTCTCCACACCGGCATCCACGGCGTTGTAGTTCATCATGATGACATCCATGCCCTTGTGGCCGTAGCTCTTGACGATGGCGTCCTTCATGTGCTGGACGGCCTCCTCCACGGGGATGACATTGGCCAGCTTGAAGAAGGCGGCCTGGAGGATGGTGTTGGAGCGGTTGCCCATGCCCAGCTCGATGGCCTTGTGGGTGGCATCGCAGGTGAACATACGGATGTTGTTCTGGGCCAGGTACCGCTTGGCGGCGGTGGGCAGGTGCTCCTCCAGCTGGGGCAGATCCCAGTCGCAGTTCAGCAGGAAGGTGCCGCCGGGCTTGATGTCCTGGACGATGTCGAATTTTTCGATATAGGAAGGCAGGTGGCAGGCCACGAAATCTGCCTTGGTCACATAGTAGGAGGCCTTGATCTCATTCTTGCCGAAGCGCAGATGGCTGATGGTGATGCCGCCGGACTTCTTGGAGTCGTACTGGAAATAGGCCTGGACCTTCTGGTCGGTGTTGTCACCGATGATCTTGATGGAGTTCTTGTTGGCACCCACGGTGCCGTCGCCGCCCAGAC
>CAYNZG010000002.1:0-24846 GCA_964401525.1 uncultured Ruminiclostridium sp. | reverse complement strand
GTCTTCGAAAGAGCAGAAGAGGCCAGAATATTCATGGTTGCGAGCATTGGACATTCCTAAAAAGTGTGCAGATGCACAGAAATGGGGAATGCTGCGATGGAAGGGAGATGCCTGCGCGCAGCAAAAATGCCTGCCTCGGATACACCGAGGCAGGCATTGCTCGTTTTCGATCAGGCAGAAGGTTTTGCGCGCTTGGCTTCCCGCTTTTTCTCCCAGGCGTCCACGCACATGGTGCAGGCAGCGTCGCCGGTGATGTTCACGGTGGTGCGGCCCATGTCCAGGATGCGGTCGATGCCGGCCACCAGGGCGATGCCCTCCAGGGGCAGACCCACGGATTCCAGCACCATGGCCAGCATGATCATGCCAGCACCGGGGACCCCGGCGGTGCCGATGGAGGCCAGGGTCGCCGTGAGGATGATGGTGAGCTGCTGGGACAGGCCCAGGTCGATGCCGAAGATCTGGGCGATGAAGATGGCGCACACGCCCTGATAGATGGCGGTGCCGTCCATGTTGATGGTGGCACCCAGTGGCAGCACGAAGGAGGAGATCTCCTTCCGGGCACCCATCTGCTGGGTGGCATCCATGTTGAAGGGCAGGGTGCCCACGCTGGAGGCCGAGGAGAAGGCGAAGAGCATGGGCTCGCTCATCCCCTTGAAAAAGGCCAGGGGGTTCATGCCGGAGGCCGCCTTCACCGCGATGGAGTAGGTCAGCAGCATGTGGAGGATGTAGGCCACATAGGCCACCAGGATGACCTTCAGCAGGGGCAGCAGCACGTCTGCGCCGTTGGTGGCCACCACGGGGCAGATGAGGGCGAAGACACCGATGGGGGAGAACTTCAGGATCATGGCCATGACCTGGAAGCTGACCTCAGCGAAGCTGTCCACGCAGTCCCGGGCCAGCTTGCCCTTTTCTCCGGCCACGATGATGCCGAAGCCAAAGAACAGGGCGATGACGATGACCTGGAGCATGGTGGCATCGGCCAGGGGCTGGAAGAAGTTCGAGGGGAAGATGTTGACGATGGTGTCCATGAGACTGGGGGCCTCCGTGGCCTCATAGACCAGGCCCTCGGTGGACAGGGTGTAGCCTGCGCCCACCTGGAGCAGGTTGGCCATGACCAGACCCAAGGTGATGGCGATGGCGGTGGTGACCAGATAGAAGCAGATGGTCTTCACGCCGATGGACCCCACCTTGCGCACGTCCTCCAGGGAGACGATGCCCTGCATGATGGACAGCAGCACCACGGGGACCACGACCATCTTGATCAGGTTCAGATAGATGGTGCCGAAGGGCTTGATGTAATCCGTAGCGATGTCCGGCGCAGCCTGGAAGGCCAGACCGGCAATGATACCCAGGACCAGACCGATGGCGATCCAGACCGTGAGGGACAGTTTCTTTTTCTCTCGTTTCTCGCGCATACTGCGACCTCCTGTTGTAATTAGGATCTTGATTCACAAAATCGCATTTTAGCACAGGAGGAGAGAGAATGGAACCGGGAAGAGGGCGGTTTTTCGTGCTTTTTCAAGAAAACTTTCCTAAAAGCTGCAAGAATTGCGTGATTTTGCACAAAGTGATGCAGGAATTGCAGATTATGGCGTATCCTGCTTCATGGGCGCGATCTCCCGCTGATACATCTTCCACAGAAGAAGGATGCCGATGAGGGCGGTGATGCCCTCGGCCACCGGGAAGGTCAGCCAGACCAGCCAAGCGTTGGACAGGTCAGGGGAGACCAGGCGGCTCAGGCCCCAGGCCACCGGCAGGACGAAGAGGACCTGGCGGCAGACGGACAGCACCAGGGAGGAGCCGCCGCAGTCCATGGCCTGGAAGATGCCCTGGAAGGCCACGTTGGCCCCGGCGAACAGGAAGCTCAGGGAGATGACCCGGGTGGCGCTGACGCACAGGGTCTGGGTGGTGCCGGAGAGGACGAAGAGGGCGCACAGGGGGTCGGCGAACAGGAGCAGGGCCACCATGCCCACGGCCATGATGGTCAGGGTGTAGCCCAGGCCGTACTTCATGCCCTGGGTGATGCGGCGGCGGCTGTGCATCCCGTGGGCGAAGGACACGATGGGGGTGATGGCATCCCGCAGGCCGAAGGCAGCGAAGAGGATGAACTGCTGGAGCTTATAGTACAGACCGTAGGCGGTGACCATGGCCTCGCTGACCTGCACTAAGATGAGGTTGATGCCATAGGTCATGAAGGACATGAGGGCCTGGGCCAGGATGGCCGGGAAGCCGATGCGATAGATGCCCTGGATGATCTTCTTCCGGGGGCGGAGATAACCCAGGCCGTTTTTCACGGCGGTGTTCTTTTTCCAGTGGAAGAAGAGAGCCAGGCCGAAGGAGACCAGCTGGCCCAGGACGGTGGCCACGGCCGCGCCGACGATGCCCATGGCAGGGCAGCCCAGCAGACCGTAGATCATGATGGGGTCCAGGACGATGTTGGTCACCGCCCCGGCGATCTGGGCGATGGTGGAGTACTTGGCCAGCCCCGTGGACTGGAGGAGCTTTTCAAACACGCCGAAGAAGACGATGCCGCAGGAGACCACGCAGCAGATGCGCAGGTAGGTGACGGTCATCTCCAGGATCTCCAGGTTCGTGGTCTGGCTGGCGGCGAAGGGGCGGACCCCCACGAAGCCGAACAGCATGAAGAGCGCGGTGAGCACCAGGCCCAGGAAGATGCCGTTGCCGGCGGCCCGGGCGGCCTGCTCCTGGTCCTGCTGGCCCAGGCTCTTGGCCACCAGGACGTTGACCCCCACCCCGGTGCCGATGCTCATGGCGACCATGAGCATCTGGACGGGGAAGGCCAGGGTCAGGGCGTTCAGGGCGGCCTCGCCGCCGTTCATGTTGGAGACGAAGGCGCTGTCCACGATGTTGTACAGAGCCTGGATCATCATGGACAGGATGATGGGCAGACCCATGGTGGCCATGAGCTTGCCCACCGGCGCGGTGGCCATGGGATTTTTTGCAGTGGGTTCCATTTTGAAAGATACCTCCTAAAAAGAAAAAAGGCGTAAGTCCAGGATGAGCTGGACTTACGCCTTGTGGCAACACACTAAACCTTAGTTTAGCGAAAAAGTTTGGATTTTGCAAGTGTTTTTTGCAGAGAGCTTGCTGCGTCGGCCATGGGCCGCAGGGCAGCACTCGCCTCAACGGGTCCGGAGGCACGGTCTGGGTGGAATTGCCTTTTGCTGCTTATCCCAGCTGCCCCAGGGTGCGGGTGGAGATGAGCAGGGCCTGCTGCCGGGTGGCGTTGGCATACTTGGCGGCGGCCTGGGCGGAGGTGGCGTTGTTGGGGGCGAAGAGGTTGTTGCCGACCCCGTTGATGATGTTGTGCTTCACCATGAAGTACACGGACTGATAGGCGTAGCCGGAGATCTGCTTGTCGTCAGCGAACTTCCGGCTCACGGAGAAGTCCAGGGCATACTTGCCGTCGGTGCCGATGGTGTAGTTCGGCCACTGGAACTTCTTGTAGACGCGGGTGAGCATGGTGGCCATCTGCTCCCGGGTCAGCAGGTCGTTGGGGCTGTAGGTGGTGGCCGAGGTGCCGTTGACGATGTCGTAGTTATAGGCCTTCAGGATGTACAGACGCTCTGCGGAGTTGGTGATGTCCGTGAAGGGGGCGTTCATGGCGATGATCATCCGGTTGCCGGACAGGGCCTCGTAGAGCTTCACGGCTACGGCGGCAAATTCACCGCGGGTGATGGTGCCGGTCATGTCCTTGCCCAGGAGCACATCGGGGATGAGACCCTTTTCATAGGCCTCCTGCAGCTCCGTGTTGGCCCACTGGGAGGAGTTGGCCACCGGGTCATACTCGATGACGAGGCCCACCTTGGACAGGGAAAAGAAGGACTCCTCCCCCTTGATGGTGTTCTGATCATTGATGTCATTCCACCGCAGGGCCTTGCTGCTGCTGACGGCGGGGTTCTTCAGACGGTAGATCTGAAGGTAGGACTCATTGCCCCGGTAGTCGTTGGGCTCGATGGTGTCCCAGTTGGTGTAGGAGAAGGTCTCGCCGTTGACCCAGTTCCAGCTGGAGCCGGAGCGATAGCCCCCCAGCCAGTACTGATACTTGGACCCGGTCTTCACCAGAGATTCCAGGAAGGCCTCCTCCTCGGCGGAGGTGATGACGGCCAGATAGCCGCCCTTGGACTCCGCATAGGCCTTGGCCTCGGTCCAGGTCATGCCCTCGTCCACCAGCTCATAGCGGTGGTTTTGGAAGAGGCTCTCCTGGACCTCCTGGTAGGCATCGTTGGGCTTTTCGGCATAGAAGGGCCAGCTGGATCTGCCGTTCACCTTGCCGGAGAGGACGTAGCCATCCAGCTGGACCTCGGAGAGGTCCACGGTGTCGTAGCCGGAGGGCTTAGAGATCCATTCCCCGGCCTTGAAGGAATAGGTGCCGTTGGTGTAGCTCACATCCATGTAGAAGGAGCCCTCCTTGGCATTGCTGCGGTTGGGCAGGTTATAGAAGTCGAAGATGGCTTTTACCTGGCTGCCCTCTTGGTAGACCTTCAGGGTGACACCCGTCTGGCCCTGGCTGGCGTAGTAGTAGCCGTCATAGGTGCCCAGGATGCTGTCCTTTGGCGCGGCGGCGGAAGCACCGACCACCAGCAGCTGACAGAGAAGGGTCAGGGACAGCAGGACAGAAAAGATGCGTTTACAGAGTTGCATGGAGATTCCTCCTTTGTTCATTTAAGACCAGTGTATCATAAGGAGGGGGCCTTGTTACGGGATTTCCATGGGCAGCTCACTTTTCCGGCTTTTCCGGGAGCTTATTTTCCATGGCGGCTTCGAACTCCCGGTCTGCTTCCTGGACGGTGCGGTCGATGATGGCCAGGGCCAGCTCCCGCAGGTCCATGATGAGGACCTGGGCGATGATGGGCTCATAGCGGTCCGCAGGCACGCCGAAGATCCGGAAGAGATAGGTCAGCAGCTTCCGGAGCTTTCTCTCCATGGGGAAGGCCTCGGAGCAGGGGATGAGCATAAAGTTCCGGGTCACACCGGCGGAGGCCAGGTCGAATTCATAGACGGTTTGATAGGAGTTGTCCGGCAGGAACTCGGCAAAGATGGCCGTCAGCTTGGGGACCATGTTCTCAAAGATGAACTGGGAGGTGGTGGGCAGGGAGTAGGCGGTGACGTACAGCTCCCGCAGGGGCTCGCTCTCCTCGGTGATGTACATTTGCAGGGCCAGCTCGGTGGCGTAGAGCATCAGGGGGTCGCCATCCTCACCGATGACCTGATCGGCGGCCTGGAACTGGCCGGAGAACATCCGCTTCACCAGCTCCAGCAGGACCCCTTCCTTGTTGCCGTAGTGGAAGAAGGGGGAACCGTTGGAGATGCCCAGCATTTTTGACACCATTTTGCTGGATGTACCGGCATAGCCGTGCTCCAAAAAGATTTTGGCGGATGCACTGAGGACCTTTTGCTTCATCAGCAAGCCCTTGGGGGAGATTCCAGAACGCATGACGATCTCTTCCTTTCATTCTAAAGTGAGTGATAGTGTGATATAAGGGTACCTAGTACAATTATTCCATTATTATTCCTTGTTAATAACTTAGTATATCGCGTTCTTCGACATTAGTCCAGTATAAAATAACAAAAATGTTATAAATGGTAAAAAAATTACCCACAGGACCCGTGGCTGTGGGCAATTGAGAGGAAAAAGACAGGGCCTGGGCCGGTCACAGCAGAGACAGGACCCCGCAAAAGACCAGGGGCACGGCCAGGGCCGGGAGCATATTCATGGTCTTGCAGTCCTTGATATTCAGGATGGACAGACCGGAGCAGGCGATGAGGAAGCCCCCCACGATGGACAGCTCGGTCATCATGTCCGTGGTCATGAAGGGACCCAGCAGGGTGGCCAGCAGATAGATGCCCCCCTGCCAGCAAAACAGGACCCCGGCGGCCAGGGCCATGCCGATGCCGTAGGTGGAGGCCAGGACCATGGAGGTCACCAGGTCCAGGGTGGCGTTGGTGAAGAGGTAGGTGTTGTCGCCGTAGAGGGCGCTCTGGATGGGCCCCAGGATGGACAGGGTGCCGATGCAGTAGAGCAGGATGCCGGTGGACAGGCCCTCGCTGAGCCGCCCGCCGGAGAACCGCTGGGTCAGCCGCTGGAACCGACCGTCCAGATCCCAGATGGTGCCCAGCAGTCCGCCCAGGGCCAGGCTCACGATGAACAGCACCGGGTAGTTGCTCTTGGGCATGTTCTGCACTACGGCGTTGATGCCCAGGCCGAAGGCGGCCAGGCCCATGGCGGTGAACAGAACGGATTGGTGCTTTTCCTGTAAGCCGCGCTTGAAGACGCTGCCGACGACGCTGCCGGTCAGGATGGTGGCGGTGTTGACGATGGTTCCCAGCATAATGATCTCCTTGGTTCTCTTATCATACCATTTGGTTTTCATTATGCCCGCAGAATGTCCGGCCGTCAACCCCCAATTTTGCCCTTGCCTCAGAGCAGACGGCTCAGCCAGAGGAGGAAGCCGTAGAGCACGCTGGCGGAGATGCCGTAGACCAGCACCGGCCCGGCCACCGTAAAGAGCTTCACCGCCGTGCCGGTGACCAGCCCCTCCTGCTTGAACTCCAGGGCGGGGGAGACCACGGCGTTGGCAAAGCCGGTGATGGGCACCAGGGTCCCGGCCCCGGCCCGCTTGGCCAGCAGGTCGAAGATCCCCACTCCGGTGAGCAGGGCGGTGAGGAAAATGAAGGTCACGGAGACCGCCGTGCCCGCTGCCTCGATGCCAAGCCCGCGGCTTTGGTAAAAGTCCAGCAGGCCCTGGCCCAGGGTGCAGATGCCCCCGCCCACGAGAAAGGCCCACACCATGTTTTTTCCCAGAGGGGAAGGCTTGGCCTTGGCGGAGACGTAGGCGTTGTAGGCTTCATTGGTCAGCTTGTTCAGATCCATGGAGATATCACCTCACCTCCAGTATGTCCCAGGTCCGGGGAAGGATGCGGGATCCCGCGGGTTTTATGCTTTTTTAAGACGTTCTTTCCTGTTTTTTAAGGTCTCTGTGCTGTCGTGGGCGAACTGATGAGATGCGTGTCGGCCCATCCACTGCGCGCTTGTTCCGGACTTCCATCTATGATATAATTATAAAAAATATATCCCGTGTACCATCGATGGAGAGGAGAACGCAGAATGAAAAAACGGCTCACTACTCTGGTTTTGGCACTGATCCTGTGCCTGAACCTGACGATCCCCGCCCTGGCAGCGGGCGACACCAAGCACTGGGACACCGACCAGGCATCCTGGCCGGCAGGGCGCAATTATTGTGTCAACTCGAACTGGGCTGCCTGTGTGCAGATCGAAGGGATGTACAGCACCGGATATGTCAAATACAGCGACTCTGACGACTATGCCACCGTCTGTTACTGCACCGCCCCCGCCCGGGTCAACGTCATCGCGGAAGCCGATGTCATGGATCTGGGCGGCTCCATGAGCTGCTACACCGTTTCGGCGGACGGCACGCTCACCAAGAAAGGTGTGGTCCAGCCCACCTGGCAGAATGCCATCCCCTCTGAAGAGGGCTGGACGATAAACGGCGTGGGCACCTATTGGACGCTGGACGAGGGAATCTACTATATGCCCTCTGTGAACGCTTCCAACACCCTCTTTGTGGTGGTGGGGGATCCCTTCGGGAAAACGGAGACCACCCCTGCCTTTACCGATGTGGCCTCCAGCGCATGGTACCGCGAGGCGGTATATTGGGCTGTGCAGCAGAGCATCACCAACGGCACGGGCGGCAGCAAGTTCTCGCCGGACCGCACCTGCACCCAGGCGGAGATCCTCACCTTCCTGTGGCGGGCCGCCGGTGAACCGGAGCCGTCCGGCACCGGGGACTACAGCAACGCCGCTGTCACCGCGGACCGGTATTACTATGACGCGTTGCTTTGGGCGTGGGAAGAGGGCGTGGTCACCAACAAGGCCCTGGATCCCAGTGCCCGGTGCCAGCGCAGCGACGTGGTCACATATCTGTGGCGGCTGTCCGGCCGACCCAACGCCGGAAGCAGCACCTTCCTCGACGTGCCTGCCAGCGCCGATCACGCCCAGGCGGTGGCCTGGGCCGTGGATGCCGGGATCACCACCGGCACCGGCGGGCAGAAGTTCAGCCCCCAGATGACCTGCTCCAGAGCGCAGATCGTGACGTTCCTGTACCGCTATTTCGTGTGAGAAAACTTGAAAAAATCCTTGACAAACCTTGGATTTTTGCTATAATAATATGGCTTGTGTGATTATACAAGCAGATCCTTTCCGGCGGCGGAGACCGCCGGACAAATGTCCATAAGGAGGTGCAACGAAACATGGCAAAGGTAAATGCAAACTACGAAGTGGTCTACATCCTGGACCCCGCAATGGGTGAAGAGGCTATTGCCGCTATGATCGAGAAGTTCAAGACTCTGGTTGAGACCCAGGGCACTGTGACTGAAGTCGATGAGTGGGGCAAGCGTCGTCTGGCATATCCCATCAATGACCTGAACGAGGGTCATTACGTCCTCATGACCTTCAACGCTGAGCCCTCTCTGCCCGCAGAGCTGGACCGTGTGCTGAAGATCACCGAAGGCGTCATGCGTTCCATGATCATCTGCAAGGACGAATAAGGGGGCTCTTGGCTTCATGCTGAACAAGATCTTCCTTCAGGGCCGCCTGGTGGCTGACCCTGAACTGCGCCACACCCAGAGCGGCGTGGCCGTGGCTTCCTTCCGTCTGGCCGTGGACCGGGACTTTAAGGACCGGGAGACCGGCGAGCGGAAAGCCGATTTCATCAATGTCGTTGCCTGGCGCCAGACCGGCGAGTTCGTCTCCCGGTTCCTCACCAAGGGCCGCATGGCCATTGTGGAGGGCAAGCTCCAGACCCGCGACTACACCGACCGGGATGGCAACCGTCGTTATGCCACGGAGGTCGTCGCTGACAATGTCTACTTCGGCGACTCCCGCAGAGATAACGAAGGTGGCGGCTATGCTCCCGCGCCCGCATCTGGCGGCAGAGGCTACGGCGCTCCTGCTGGCGGCAATTACGGCGCACCCGGCGGCAACTACCCCTCGTCCGGCGGCGGTTATCCCGCTGCACCCGCTGTCGATCAGTTCGCCGACCTGACGGATGACGACGGCGAGCTGCCCTTCTAAGGCAGTGACCACTATCATTTAAGGAGGTTTGCTATTATGGCTATGGATAGAGAACGTCCTCGCGGCAACCGTAAGCGCCGCAAGGTTTGTACTTTCTGCGTCGATAAGGTCGAGCACATCGATTACAAGGACTCCGCTAAGCTGCGTCGCTTTGTTTCCGAGCGCTCCAAGATCCTGCCCCGCCGCACCACCGGCACCTGTGCTATGCATCAGCGTCAGCTGACCGAGGCCATCAAGCGCGCTCGTCAGATCGCTCTGCTGCCCTACGTGACCGACTAATCGAAAGTACGTGTTTCACGAACTGCAAACGCGCTGCAAACCCTGGTTTGCAGCGCGTTTTTCCTATTTTCTAACGGAAGGAGAATCCCTATGACCCCATTCACCGCCTGCATCGTGCAGACCACCTCTGGCCCCTATGACAAGGAGGGCAACCTGAACCGGGCCATCCAGGCCATGGAGGAGGCCCATGCCCAGGGAGCCTCTCTCATCCTCTTCCCGGAGATGTTCCTCACCGGCTATCTCATCAAGGACAAGCTGCCCGACCTGGCCGAGACCCTGGAAGACGGCCCCGCCGTCTCCGCCCTGCGGGCCAAGGCGAAGGAACTCAACATGGGCGTGGTCATCGGCCTGCCCGTCCTGGAGCCCACCGGCGGCAAGCCCCACAACTCCGTCATCTTCATCGACCGGGACGGCTCCATCCCCGGCTGGGCCCACAAGACCCATATGTTCGGCGGGGAGGAGAAGATGTTCGACCCCGGCACCGAGCACAAGGCCTTCGACACCTCCTTCGGCCGGGTGGGCATCCTGGTCTGCTACGACGGGGAGTTCCCCGAGACCGCCCGCACCCTGGCCCTGGACGGGGCAGAGATCCTCTGTATGTGCGCGGCCAATATGTCCCCCTTTGAGGACTACCACGCTGTGTATATGCGGGCCCGGGCCATGGAGAACATGGTCCACACCCTGTATTGCAACTATGTGGGCGACGAGCGCCGCTTCCACTACTGCGGCCAGAGCTGCGCCTACGACCCCCTGGGCCGACCCTTAGCCGAGGCCGACACCCAGGAGGAGACCACCCTCTATGTCACCGTGGACCCCGCCAAGCGGAACGGCCCCCTGGGGGACCTGAACTACCTCCAGCACCGCCGCGCGGAGCTGTATCACGAGACCCTGCGATAATAGAAACCGGACTGCATCCACCGATGCAGTCCGGTTTCTATTTGTCGGTAAATTTCGGTGTCTATCTTGTGGTGTGAGAATCCCACCTTTTTCCCTCGGAAGCTTTTTTAAATAAAATTTTCCGGGAGATTCAATGCCTCAAGAATATAGCACTGTATTTCATCTGAGTTGAGCAATTTCCCCTGGAACGAGTGGAAATAGTCGCCTTTATCACAAAACAACGAATAGGATATATTCGTATTTTTCAGCCAATCGTCGGCGGCCTCTGCGTCATTGATGTGGCTGGGGCCCAGAATGATTCCACGTTGCCCATGGGGAGTATTCATAACTATTACAATACAACACAACGCCAGTCCCCAGGAATATAACCTACGTTCGTTGCATGGTACGCCGCTCCTGGCATATGGTCAGATATTCTATGATTTTTTCAGCCGTTTCCTGCTCCTCTTCTGTTTCAGGGTACCATGTGAATGTCGGGGCATCTTCGGTCTCATAATAGGCCATTATCGGTCCAACGACGATTGCCTCGATCGTTGTGCTTTTGGGATCCATTACCACAGACCGAGGGATATAGAAATAAGCCATCGCTGAAAACAGTGCAACGACTAGAACAAACAAAATCGAAAGAAGATTTCTTTTTATTTTCATTTTGTGCACCTATAACTTGTAAAGTAATTACAAGCTACCTCCAAAGGTAAATGTTTTCGATCCAAACTTTATTATACCCTGCATGGACATCTGCTCCTCTTATCTCTGACCCATAGGACTCTCCTGCTACCTTTCCTACGGCAGGGATGGGTCCGCCGTTCTGATTTGTTCTCTCATTTGATAGATGTCTTGCCAAGGGCAAATGTTCAACGGTTTTTCAACATTTTTTGAAAAAATGTTTCGTCACTGCTTGGGTCTGTCCACCCAGGCATAGCCCAGGATCACTTCTGTTCTTTTTTGGAAGATGTTTTGTAAGTTTCCTACATTTTCAACATATCATATGGAGCGTAACCTGTCAACAAAAAAATTTGTTTTAGAAATGAATTGTGCGCGGCGCTTCCACCGCCCTGGTATAGCGCGCCCGCATCCTGTCCATACTAACTGTGCGATGGAAAGGAGTGGTACCCATGGTAAAAGGCGTGGCGCGGCGGGTGGTGGTGCTCACCTCCCCGGATCCCAAGCAATTCGAGCAGGCCATCTTCCTCCTGCGGGAGGATGCCCTGGGCGGTGCGCCCCCGGAGGAGCAGGTCCTGCGGCAGGCCCAGGCGGTGGCGGATGCCTATCTGCAGCGGTCCTCGCCTCGGCACCGTCGGTGGCGGAGGCTGTGGGTGCCCGTTCTGTGGATCCTGGCTGGGGCGGCTATGGCTTCGGCGGTCTGGGTCTTGGGGTCCGGCGGTTTGCCCCTTTTCTTTTGACTTCCTCAGTGGTATACTATGTTATCTGACTGCTCCACAGGAGGGATAACATATGGAAAACGTCATACTCGTCGGGATGCCTGGCGTGGGCAAGAGCACCCTGGGGGTGCTGCTGGCCAAGGCCCTGGGCTACCGCTTTTTAGATACCGACCTGGCCCTGCAGGCCCAGGAGGGACGGCTGCTGCGGGAGATCATCGCGGCCGAGGGCCGGGAGGGCTTCCTGGACCGGGAGGCGCGGCTGTGCGCCGGGCTGGCGGTCCGCCGCACGGTGGTGGCCACCGGGGGCAGCGCGGTCTATGCCGCTCAGGCGGTGGATCACCTGCGGTCCCTTGGGACTGTGGTCTACCTGAAGCTGGACCAACAGGCCCTGGCCCGTCGTCTGGGCGACCTGACCAAGCGGGGCGTGGCCCTTCGGCCGGGCCAGACCCTGGAGGACCTGTGCCGGGAGCGGGAGCCTCTGTACGCGGGGGCGGCCCACATCACGGCCGACTGCACCGGGCTGGACATTGAGCAGTCCGTGGACCTGGTCCTCGGGCTGCTGCGGAACGCGGCTCCATAAACAAAAAACACGACAGGGACCCTCGCGCAGGGGTCTCTGTCGTGTTTCGTTTGTATGTCAGGCCAGGCCGCCCCGGGATGCGGGGACATAGCGCCGCAGGTAGGACACCTTGGGCACGGACTTCAGCAGCAGGCCGCCCAGGAGACAGCAGACCACGGCCTCGCCCAGGCCCACCCACACTGCGTTGGCGGCGAAGAGGGGGAGGAACCGGGCGGTGAAGCCCACCTCGTACCAGGTGAGCATCCCGCCGATGAGGATGGCGTTGCTGAGGATGGGGGGCAGGGGAGCCAGCCAGCGGGTGGGCATCTTCTCTGTGAGGACGGCGGCCACCAGGGTGGCCAGGGAGCCTAAGAGGATGTCCAGCGGCCCATAGGGGCTGAGGAGGTTGGCCAGCAAGCAGCCCAGGAACAGCCCCGGCCAGGTGCCGGGGAAGAGGAAGGGCAGGATGGTGAGGGCCTCGGAGAAGCGGAACTGCACGGGGCCGTAGGCCAGGTTCAGGGCAGAGGCCGCCAGAGTCAGGTCGGCGTAGGCTGCGGCGATGACCCCGTTCAGGGCAAGGCGATGGATGTTGCTTGAGCGCATAGTGTATTTGCCTCCATTTTGGTATTTAGAGCACGGTGCGCGAACCGTACAGCGGCGGAAAGCTCCGCCGGTTGGACCGGGGGTGTGGAAACCAGTCGAAGACAGGATAGCACACCGGGCGGCAAAATACCAGTGTCACCCTGCACAAACCACAACAAGTCAAACACTACAGATATCGACCGCGCTGCCGGGGGAGTTTCGTTGCTTTTTCGACCAACAAAATACCCCCGGCGCATACGCGCCGGGGGTGATGAATATCGTGCACTCAGGGCTCCAGATAGTAGTCGAAGCCGTAGCAGCTCTTTTCAAAGCCGTAGATCTCATAGAAGCGGTGTGCCTGGGTCCGGGGCATACCGGAGTCCAGCACCAGGGCCTTGCAGCCGCGGGCCTTGGCCAGCTCCTTGGCGTGGTCCATGAGCTTCACGCCGTTGCCCTTGCCGCGCTCATCCTCGTTGGTGATGATGCTGGAGACATAGCAGGTCATGCCGGACAGCCAGAAGGTGTTGAAGTAAGCGCCGTGGCAGAAGCCGTGGTACTCATCGCCGTCCATCAGGAAGAAGGCGAAGCTGTTCTCGTCGGCCAGCACGTCGGCGTAGACCTTGCGGATGACTTCCTTGTCATAGGTGTTGTAGGTCCAGAGCTTTTCAATGTAGTCAAAGGCCACGTCAAAGTCGGCCATGGTAGCAGTCTTAAATTCCATAAAAATCCTCCTTATTTTCACGGGAAAATTATCTATTTTGTAGTATACTCTCTCTACCAATGATTTGCAACACTTTTTTGCCATTCGTCGGGGCAGAGCGGATTGACCTTTTTCAGAGGACCTGCTATCATAAGCGGGAGATCATTATTTGCTACTTTTTTGATAAGAAGGTATTACCATGATAAAGACAAAGATCACCGAGCTGTTCGGCATCGAATATCCCATCATCCAGGGGGCCATGCAGTGGCTCTCCAAGCCCGAGCTGGCGGCAGCCGTGTCCAACGCCGGTGGCCTGGGCACCATCAACATGACCACCTACGACACCCCCGAGGCCTTCCAGGAGGACATCCGGTATCTGAAGACCCTCACCGACAAGCCCTTCTGCGTGAACCTCTCCCTGCTGCCCGACACCAAGCCGGACGGCCCCATCAAGGGTTTCCTCCAGGCCATCGTGGACGAGAAGGTGGCTATCGTGGAGACGGCCGGCAGCAGCCCCAAGCCCTTCATGGACCTGCTCAAGAGCAACGGCTGCAAGGTCATGCACAAGATCCCCGACTCCCGCTTTGCCCACACTGCCGAGGACGTGGGCTGCGATGCGGTGTGCATCGTGGGCTATGAGGGCGGCGGCCACCCCGGCATGGCAGGGGTCGGCTCCATGGTCCAGTGGCCGCTGGCTCTGGAGCGCTGCTCCATCCCCGTGGTGGGGGCCGGCGGTGTCTGCGATGGCCGCACCCTCTACGCCGCCCTGGCCATGGGCCTGGACGGGGTCATGGTGGGCACCCGGTTCATGATGGCGGAGGAGACCGCCATCGGTCCCAACCTGCGGCAGTTCATCATCGACTCCAGGGAGACCGACACCGTGCTCACCCAGCTCAGCATCCGCAACGCTCTGCGCTCCATCAAGACCCAGGGCGCGCTGGACATCATCGAGTTCGAAAAGACGAACCCCACCTTTGACGAGCTCTATCCCATGATCCGGGGCACCGTCACCAAGGCCGCCTTCGACAACGACACCCCCCAGACCGCCCAGATCGCCATGGGCCAGGTCGTGGGCCGCATCCACGATGTGAAGCCCGCCGCCCAGATCATCCGGGAGATGGTGGAGGAGTTCTACGCCCTCCACGACCGGGTCAACGGGATGCTGTAACTTCATCTGTAAGATCATAAAAAGATCCCCCGGAGCGTTGCTCCGGGGGATCTTTTGTCTCGGTGGGTTTGCGGGGACAGGCTCAGCCGCCCAGGTAGGCCTTCTTCACGGCCTCGTCCTCCAGCAGAGCATGGCCGGTACCGGTGGCCACGATCTTGCCGGTCTCCAGCACGTAGCCGCGGTCGGCCACGGACAGAGCCATCTGAGCATTCTGCTCCACCAGCAGGATGGTGGTGCCGTTGGCGTGCAGCTCCTGGATGATGTCGAAGATCTGGCCCACCAGGATGGGAGCCAGGCCCATGGAGGGCTCGTCCAGCATCAGCAGCTTGGGCTTGGACATCATGGCGCGGCCCATGGCCACCATCTGCTGCTCGCCGCCGGAGAGGGTGCCTGCGCTCTGCTTGCGGCGCTCCTTCAGGCGGGGGAAGCGGTCGAAGATGTCCTGTAAGCTGTCGGGGATCTCGTTCTTGGGACGGGTGTACGCGCCCATCTCCAGGTTCTCCTCCACGGTCATCTGCTGGAAGATCTGGCGGCCTTCGGGGACCAGAGCCAGACCCAGGGGCAGGATCTTGTGGGGGGGGATGTGGCCCAGGCGGATGTCCTGGAAGGACATGGATCCGGTGCGGGAGTGGAGCAGGCCGGACACGGTGTTCAGGATGGTGGACTTGCCTGCGCCGTTGGCGCCGATGAGGGTGACGATCTCGCCCTCGTTGACCTCAAAGGAAACGCCCTTGATGGCGTGGATGGCGCCGTAATAGACGTTGATGTCGTTGACTTGCAGCATAGCCATGGTGTCAGCCCTCCTTTTTCTGGCCCAGATAGGCCTCGATGACGGCAGGGTTTTCCTGGATCTCCTTAGAAGTGCCCTTGGCGATGACCTTGCCGAAGTTCAGCACGCAGATGCCCTCGCAGATGCCCATGACCAGGTTCATGTCGTGCTCGATGAGCATGACGGCGATGTGGAAGGTGTCGCGGATCTTCACGATGGTCTCCATGAGTTCCACAGTCTCGGAGGGGTTCATACCGGCGGCGGGCTCATCCAGCAGCAGCAGGGAGGGGTCGGTGGCCAGGGCGCGGACGATCTCCAGGCGGCGCTGTGCGCCGTAGGGCAGGGAGCCTGCCTTGTGGTTGGCCAGGTCCTCCATGTGGAAGATGGACAGCAGCTCCATGGCCCGCTCATGGGCGGCCTTCTCCTGCTTCCAATAGGAGGGCAGGCGGAAGATGCCGGTGGCCATGGAGTAGGGGTTGTGATTGTGCAGACCGATCTTGACGTTGTCTTCCACGGAGAGGTTGTTGAACAGGCGGATATTCTGGAAGGTACGGGCGATGCCCATGCGGTTGATCTGGGCGGTGGTTTTACCGGCGGTGTCCTGACCGTTCAGCAGGATGGTGCCCATGGTGGGCTGATACACCTTGGTCAGCAGGTTGAAGATGGTGGTCTTACCGGCACCGTTGGGGCCGATGAGACCGGCGATCTCCGTGGGGCCCACGGCGATGGTGAAGTCATCCACGGCCTTCAGGCCGCCGAACTGGATGCCCAGGTGGTTGCACTCCAGCACGGGGGTCTGGTTCAGGTCACGCTCGGGGATGATGGAATGGCTGGGCATGGGGACCATGCGGCCTTTTTCAAAGTGGAACTTAGCCATTCACGTTCCCTCCCTTCTTGGCATTCCGCTTGGGGATGATCTTGCTGATGAGTTCCTTCATCTGGGGGTTGTTGGTGAAGAGCATCACCAGGACCAGGATGATGGCGTAGATCAGCATACGGTATTCGGAGATGGCGAAGTTACGCAGCATTTCCGGCAGGATGTACAGCAGGGCTGCGGCGATGATGGAGCCGCGGATGGAGCCCAGACCGCCCAGGACCACGAACACCAGGATGAGGATAGAGGTGTTGAAGTCGAAGCGGGTGGCTACGGTGGAGGAATAGTTCAGGCTGAACAGCGCACCGGCGGCACCGGCCAGGGCAGCGGAGGTCACGAAGGCCATGAGCTTGTACTTGGTGACGGAGATGCCCACGCTCTCCGCGGCGATGCGGTTGTCCCGCAGAGCTAGGATGGCCCGGCCGGAGCGGCTGTGGATCAGGTTCTGGACGATGATGAGGGTGATCAGCACCAGCAGGAAGCCGGCGGTGAAGGAGGACAGGCGGGTGACACCCACGGCCCCCATGGGCCCCTTGATGATGGCGGTGCCGCCCTCGGCCAGGTTCAGGGCAGCTTCCTTGGTGGCAAAGTGCAGGCCGTTTTCATCCAGGCCCACATAGAGGACCATGATGACGTTCTTGATGATCTCGCCAAAAGCCAGGGTGACGATGGCCAGATAGTCGCCCCGCAGACGCAGGACGGGCACGCCGATGACGACACCGCCCAGGCCGCCGACGATGGCACCCACGATGATGGCGATGACCAGGCGCAGGGGAGCCAGGGTGACCATGTCCTGAAGGGCGAAGGCCACGATGACACCGGAGAAGGCGCCCAGGCTCATGAACCCGGCGTGGCCCAGGGAGAGCTCGCCCAGCACGCCGACGGTGAGGTTCAGGGAGACGGCCATGATGATGTAGCAGCACACGGGGACCAGCAGGCTCTGCAGGGAGTTGGACAGGACCCCGTTGGTCAGCAGGAGCTGAACGATGACAAAGGCCACGATGACGATGGCATAGTTGATAAAGCCGCTGCGGGTGGCAGGGTTCAAAGTGCGTTTCTTCATGTCTGCCACCTCACACTTTCTCGGGCACGTACTTGCCCAGCAGGCCGGCGGGCTTCACCAGCAGCACCACGATGAGCACGGCGAAGACCACAGCGTCAGACAGGTTGGTGGTGATGTAGGCCTTGGTGAAGGTCTCGATGAGGCCCAGCAGGATACCGCCCACGAAGGCACCAGGGATGGAGCCGATGCCGCCGAACACGGCTGCGGTGAAGGCCTTGATGCCGGGCAGCGCGCCGGTGGTGGGCATCAGGGTGGGGTAGGCAGAGCACATCAGCACACCGGCGACAGCAGCCAGGGCGGAGCCGATGGCGAAGGTCATGGAGATGGTGGAGTTGACGTTGATGCCCATGAGCTGGGCTGCGCTCTTATTCTCGGAGCAGGCCCGCATGGCCTTGCCCATCTTGGTCTTGCCGGTGAAGAACATCAGGGCGGCCATGATGACCAGGCAGATGAGCACGGTGACGATGGCCACATAGCTGATGGTGAGGCCGCCGTCAAAGAGGGTGATGCCCTTGTTGCCGCCGACGTTGAAGAAGTCGGTGGGGAAGGACTTGGGGGAGGCGGACCAGAGGATCTGGGCGCCGTTCTGCAGGAAGTAGCTGACACCGATGGCGGTGATCAGCACGGTGAGGGATGCGGCCTGACGCAGGGGCTTGTAGGCCAGACGCTCGATGACGATACCGATGATGGTACACAGAATGATGGCCAGCAGAATGCCCAGCAGGGGGGGCATGTCATACATGGTCACGGCAAAGAAGCAGATATATGCGCCCACCATGATAACGTCGCCGTGGGCGAAGTTCAGCATTTTTGCAATGCCGTAGACCATGGTGTAGCCAAGGGCGATGATGGCGTAGATACTGCCTAAGCTCAGACCGGTGATCAGGTGGCTGAGAAAGGTCATATCGCTTGCACCTCTTTCTCTCTAAATCTAAAAGTTAAAATCAAATGGCCCCGTCCGGGGGCAGACGCGGCTGCGGCGGAAAGCATCACAGAGGACCTGTGTTGTTTTCCGCCGAAGCCGGGAAGGTAAGAAGGGGCCGCCGGTTTGGTCCGGCAGCCCCTCCGGGATCCTACGATGCAGTTTGTCTGCGAAAATTACTGGCTGACGTATGCGCCGTCCTTAACAGAAACGACCATGGGGTCCTTGGAGACCTCGCCGTTTGCCTGCCAGGACATGCCGGAGCCGGTCAGGCCGTCCACGGTGAACTCACCACCGGTGAAGACAGCGATCAGAGCGTCGCACAGAGCAGCCTGGTCCATCTCCAGAGCGCCGTCGATCTGCTGGACAGCGTTGTAGATAGCATAGATGCAGTCGTAGCCGTCAGCGGCGAACTGGTTGGGGACCTCGCCGTAAGCGTCCTGATACTTGGTGACGAAGTTGACGGTCAGCTCGTCCTCAGCGGTGGCGTTGAAGGGGGTCAGCAGCAGCAGGTCTTCGGCCAGAGCGGTGTCGAAGCCTTCGATGTTCAGGATGCCGTCCATGCCGTCGCCGCCGAAGAAGATGGGATCGAAGCCCATCTGGTCAGCCTGGGTCAGGACCAGAGAAGCGGGGGTGTAGTAGATGGGCATGAAGACCAGCTCAGCGCCGCCGTCCTTGCAGGCAGTCAGCTGGACGTTGAAGTCGGTGTTGGTGTCGGCGGGGAAGGTCTGCTCAGCGACCACTTCCAGGCCCAGCTCAGCGCACTGAGCCACGAAGCCCTGGGCGATGCCGGTGGAGTATGCGTCGCCGTTGTTGTAGATGACGCCCACCTTGGTGGCCAGGCCGGTGTCCTTGATGTAGTTGGCAGCGGTCACGCCCTGGTTGGGGTCGGTGAAGCACATCTGGAAGACGTTGTCCTTGCCGGAGGTGACATCGGGAGAGGAAGCAGAGGGGGTCAGCTGGAAGATGCGGTCTGCATTGGTCTCGGAAGCGATGGTGATGCAGGGAGCGGTGGTGGTGGTGCCGTAGATCACCTGCACGCCCCAGTCCTTCAGGTTGTTGTAAGCGGAGACGGCAGTCTCAGCCACGCCGGTGTCGTCCTGGAAGTCATACTCGATCTGGAAGGGAGCGTCCTCCATGGCGTTGATCTCGTCCACGGCGATCTGAGCGCCGCGCTGGGTGGCCAGGCCGTAGGTAGCGGCTGCGCCGGTCAGGGGGCCGATGCCGCCGATCTTCAGGGTGGTGGCGGAGTCGCCGGAGCCGTCGGTGGTGGGTGCGGGATCTTCAGAGCCGCCGCAGGCGCACAGGCTCAGGGACATGGCAGCTGCCATGGTCAAAGCAAGAAACTTCTTCATTTTCATTTCATATTCCTCCTACGTGTGTTCCAGGGGCCGCGCCCCTGCGCCTCGGAAGAGCCTTCTCTCTCTGTCCGGGATGGTCACTATTATAGGGGCAAGGTTGGTCCTTGTCAACCGTAAAAGTATACAATAGTTTTCCGAGACCCCTTTTCAAAGTGTCAACATAGGGTGGTTTTGTCAACAAAATCACACAATTATGAAAAAATAGAGTGTCAACCACGAAAAAGTCTTTCCCGGCGGGCTGAGAGAGAAAGCCTTGCCCGCCTGAAAAAACTGTGCTATGATAAACCATCAACCTATCAAATCGCTTCGTAAGAGGAGACCATAGATCATGTCAACGAAACTTGCTCTGCGCCAGCGGCTGGCCCGGGAAAAGCTGCGCTTCGACGGTGCTTTCGGCACCTATTATGCCCAGCGGTTCGACACCCGGGAGCTGCCCGAGCTGGCCAACACCCTGCACCCGGAGCGGGTCCTGGAGATCCACCGGGAGTACATCCGGGCGGGGGCCCAGATCATCCGCACCAACACCTACGCCTCCAACACCTTCTCCCTGGACCTCTCCTGGGAGGAGATCCGGGAGAACCTCCGCCAGGGCTTCCGCCTGGCCCAAAAGGCCGCGGAGGGGACCGACGTGCTGGTGGCTGCCGATGTGGGCCAGATCCCCTATGAGAGCTATTCCGGCCGGGAAGAGGCCGCCGCCAAGGAGTACCTGGATATCTGCCGGACCCTGTTAGAGGAGGGGGCGGACTGCTTCGTCTTTGAGACCCTGGCCGACCTGGAGGACCTCCGGGAGGCCATCGACCTGGTGGGGGAGCGGGCCTTCGTGGTGGTCCAGTTCTCCGTGAACCAGTTTGGCTACAGCCACGCCGGGCTCAGCGCCCGGAAGCTCATCCAGCGGGCGGAGGCCATCCCCGCCGTGGACGCAGTGGGCTTCAACTGTGGCGTGGGCCCCGGCCATATGCAGAAGATCATCCGGGAGGTGCCCTTCACCGGGACCAAGTTCCGCACGGCCCTGCCCAACGCCGGGTATCCCCAGTATGTGGGGAACCGCATGACCTTCCACGACCGGAACATCGACTACTTTGCCGACAAGGTCCGGGACATCGCCCTGGACGGCGGGGACCTGCTGGGGGGCTGCTGCGGCACTACCCCCGTCCACATCCAGGCCCTCACCGAACGGCTGTCCACCGTCCAGCCCCAGCGGCCGCCGCGGATCTCCGTGGCCTCTCACCAGGCTCCCTCTGTGGAGGACCATGCCTTCTTCGCCGGGAAGACCGGCAAGCTCATCGCCGTGGAGCTGGCCCCGCCCATGGGCAGCGATGACAAGGCCCTCATGGACGCGGCACACCTATTAAAAAAGAGCGGTGCCGACGTGCTGACCTTCCCGGACTCCCCCTCGGGCCGCACCCGGGCGGACTCCATCCTCATGGCGGAGAAGGTGGCCTGGGAGACCGGCATGGCGGTCATGCCCCACATCTGCTGCCGGGATAAGAACGCCATCGCCATGCGCTCCCAGATCCTGGGGGCCTACCTGAACCACATCGACAACTTCCTGGTGGTCACCGGGGACCCCATCCCCTCCCTGGTGCGCAACAGCGTGAAGAGCGTCTTCAACTTCGACTCCGTGGGCCTTATGGGCATCCTCAATGACATGAACGAGGACCAGTTCGCTGCTGCCCCCATCACCTACGGCGGGGCGGTGAACCAGAGCCGCATGAACCAGGACTTTGAGATCCGCCGGGTGAAGAAGAAGATGGCTGCGGGGGCCGCCTTCTTCCTGTCCCAGCCGGCCTCCACCCGGGAGAGCATTGCGCGGCTCCGCCGCATCAAGGAGGAGACCGGGGCGCGGATCCTCTGCGGCATCATGCCCTTTGTGAGCCTGCGCAACGCCCTGTTCATCAAGAATGAGATGACGGGCATCGAGGTGACCGACGAGGTCTTGGACCGCTACCGGGCGGATATGACTCGGGAGGAGGGCGAGGCCGCCGGGGTCCAGTTGGCCCGGGAAATGATCGCCCTGTCGGAGGACTTTGTCGACGGTTACTACTTCTCCTTCCCCTTCAATCGGGTGGGGATGCTGGAGAAGATCCTCGAAAAATAAGGAAAGGGACTGCTGTAAAACATGGGTTTTACAGCAGTCCCTTTTTGCGTGCTGATGGGAGTACCTGTCAGAAATTGTTGTGCAGGCGCACGGCGATGAGCAGTGCCTGCTCCCGGGTGGCGGTGGCGTAGCCGGTGGCCTGCTGGGCGGCGGTCACAGCCTTGGGGGAGAAGGTCCCCAGCTTTTCGTTGGTCCCCTTGATCACCCCAAGCTTGGTCAGATAGTAGACCGACTCTCTGGCGTAGCCGGAGACCAGACCGAGGGAGAAGGGACTGGCTGCGCTGCCGTTGCAGACACCGGTGATCTTGGAGCTGGCATACTTCCCGGTAAAGGTGGCAAAGTTCCAGTCGAGGCCGCCGGGATCATGATCATAGTCAGGACGCGTCTCCGTTTTTACCGACGCTTTTTCGTCGGGGCTTTTCCCTGCCGGGTGGGGACCTTGCGGTCCTTCCCCTTGGCGGGCTTTCCGTCTCTCTTTTCCGGCTTGCCGTCCTTCTTCTCCGGTCTGCCGCCCTTGGCCGGGGTCTCAGGCTTGCCGGGGCGGACCGGGCGCAGCAGACAGTCCGGGCCGAACCCGATCAGGTCCTCCCGCCCGGCCTTGTGGAGGGCCTCCATGACCAGACGGCGCTTCTCCGGCCGCTTCCATTGGAGCAGCGCCCGCTGCAGCTCCTTCTCGTGGGGGTGCTTGGGCACATAGACCGGGGCCATGGTCCGGGGATCCAGACCGGTGTGGTACATACAGGTGGAGATGGTGCCGGGGGTGGGGTAGAAGTCCTGGACCTGCTCCGGCTGGCGGCCGGTCTTGTTCAGCCACTGGGCCAGGGAGATGGCATCGTTCAGGGTACAGCCCGGGTGGGAGGACATGAGGTAGGGCACCAGGAACTGGTTCTTGCCGTACTTCTGGTTCAGCCGCTGGTACTTGTCCCGGAATTTCTCATAGGCTCCGATGTGGGGTTTGCCCATGTGGTCCAGCACGTGGCCCACGCAGTGCTCCGGGGCGACCTTCAGCTGGCCGCTGATGTGGTGCTTCACCAGGTCCGCGAAGAACTCCCCGTTCTTGTCCTCTAACAGGTAGTCGAAGCGGATGCCCGAGCGGATGAAGATCTTCTTGATGCCGGGGATCTCCCGTAGCTTCCGCAGGAGCTTTAAGTAGTCGCTGTGGTCAGCGTCCAGATTGGGGCAGGGGGTGGGGGCCAGGCAGTCCCGCTTTTTGCACAGGCCGTGCTTGAGCTGCTTCTGGCAGGAGGGCCGCCGGAAGTTGGCAGTAGGACCGCCCACGTCGTGGATGTAGCCCTTGAAGCCCGGGTGCTTGGTGAGGGCGGTGACCTCCCGGATGATGCTCTCATGGCTGCGGGAGGTGACCATCCGCCCCTGGTGGAAGGCCAAAGAGCAGAACTTGCAGGCTCCGAAGCAACCCCGGTTGTGGATGACAGAGAAGCGGACCTCCTCGATGGCGGGCACGCCGCCCATGCTGTCGTAAACGGGGTGAGGCTCCCGCATATAGGGCAGCTCGGCCACATGGTCCAGCTCCTGGGTGTTCAGGGGCATGGCCGGGGGATTGTAGATCAGGTACTGGGTGCCGTGGGGCTGGATGACGGCCTTGCCCCGGACGGGGTCGTGCTCATCGTACTCCACCAGGTTGGCGGAGGCGTAGGCCCGCTTGTCCCGGCTGACCTCCTCGCAGGAGGCGACCCGGATGGCGGGATACTGGCAGACCTCGGGGGACTTGGCGGCGAAGCAGGTACCCCGCACGTCGGTGATCTGGTCCACCGGCTCCCCGGCGGCCAGCCGCTTGGCGATCTCCCGGGTGGCCCGCTCCCCCATGCCGTAGACCAGCAGGTCGGCCTGGGCATCGAAGAGGATGGACCGGCGGACCTTGTCCTCCCAGTAGTCATAGTGGGCGAAGCGGCGGAGGGAGGCCTCCAGGCCGCCGATGACGATGGGGATGTCCCCCCAGACCTCCCGGACCTTGTTGGCGTAGACGATGGTGGCCCGGTCTGGCCGCCGCCCGGCCTTGTTGCCGGGGGAGTAGGCATCGTCGTGGCGGCGCTTCCGGGCGGCGGTGTAGTGGGCGACCATGGAGTCGATGTTGCCGCCGTTGATGAGGACCCCGTACCGGGGCCGGCCCAGGGCGGTGAAGGATTCGTTCTTCCGCCAGTCGGGCTGGGACAGGATGGCGACCCGGTAGCCCTCGTCCTCCAGCACCCGACTGATGATGGCCGTGCCGAAGGAGGGGTGATCGACATAGGCATCCCCGGTGATGAGGAGGAAATCGTAGTAATACCACTCCCGTTCCCGCATATCTTCCACGGAAATGGGCAGAAAATCATGGATCGGTCTCAAATCAGATGTTCTCCTTGGTTGTGATAGCCGATGGCTTTTTCCAGGCGGTCCAGCGGGCCGTAGGCTCCGGGCACCACGCCGGTGGTGTGGAAGCCGTACTTATGGTAGACACCCAGGGCGTGGGCGTTCTGCTGGGAGCAGTCCAGCTGGAGGGTGTCGCGGCCCTGGGGGCGATAGAGGCTCACGGCCTTGCCGATGAGCTGGATGGCCAGGTCCATGCCCCGGCGCTCGGGGATGAGGTAGAGGAAGGAGAGGTAGCCCTTGGCCTGGTCGGCCCCCCGGTGGGGGTCAAGCTGGAGCAGGCCCACAGGGCGGTCCCCCTGCATGGCCAGGGTCAGGGTGCGGGGGTCCTTCTTCCAGGCGGTGTAGGCCTCCTCCAGGAAGGCTGCGCCGTTGTAGCACTGGTCTGGCTCCCCGTAGAGATTCGTCCAGGCCTCGGCCCGGCAGGCTAAGTAGAAGTCCCGGTCCTCATCCTTGTCCAGGTCGGCGGACTGATACCAGAGGTTGATGTCCGCCTTTTTGCTCTCCTTGTTCCACCAGTGCTGGCGGGCCAGGGTGGAGATCTCCGGGGTCAGGTGGGAGTTGTCGTCGGCAAAGACGATGGTGGCCTGGCCGTTTTCGATCTCCAGCAGGGAGACGGCGGTGTTGTCGCTGTGGCCCACCTTGGCGGCATCCTCTACCCCCAGGCCCATGATCTCAGCCAGGGTGTTGCGGATGATGGTGCCGTGGGCGAA
>CAYNZG010000001.1:4517-29306 GCA_964401525.1 uncultured Ruminiclostridium sp. | reverse complement strand
GGTCGTCCTCGTTGATGGTGCCGCCCACGGCGCACAGGCTGTTGTGGCAGTTGGTGAGCACATAGGGGACGGGGAACTCGGTCAGACCGCTGGCCTTGGCGGTCTGGATGATGCCGACATAGGTGATGTCATGGGAGATGAGGCTGTCGAACTTCAGGTGCAGGTGCCCGGCCTCCTCCCGGAGGTTATGGCGGCGGAAGATCTGGTAGGCCATGGTCTTCTCCCGGTCTGCGGGAGAGGCGATGGAGGCTTCCACAGGCGCGCCCTTCTGCCAGAAGACACCGCCGGAATGTAATGTGATCATATGAATTAACATCCTTTCTGGGAAAGAATTCCAAATTGCTGGTCAGGTACGAAAACAAGTATATCATAAACCTGCAAAGATGCAAAGTGAAAAGAAAGAACTTTAAAACTTCTTGCAGGGTGAATCAAAATGCAGGGAAAACTTCAAGACATTGGTGGAGTTTTCCCAAAAGGGTGCCGGGATAGGAATTTTTTCTTGCACAGTGAGTGAAAGAGAGCTATAATGAACTTGCGAATGAAAGTTTTGAAAGGATTTTTTGCCTGGAAATGGCTGGAAATCCTTTCATGATCTTAATAGAAAGGGGAACCACACCTATGTCTAACAATGAAAGCGGGATCCTGGAACAATATACAGGTTCCCTTGGTCAACGGATCCAAACGGAATATGCCATCGAGAAGGAGTATTATCGCGGTGATATCAAGCGCGGCCTGAGAAACAGCGATGGCACTGGTGTTCCCATCGGCGTGACCAAGGTCGGTTCGGTCCTGGGTTATCTGATCGAGGACGGCATCCGCATCCCGGTCCCCGGCCAGCTGTACTATCGCGGCATCGAGCTCAACGAGATCGTGGAGGCCCATCGTCAGGCCAACACCTTCGGCTTTGAGGAAGTGGCCTTCCTGCTGCTCATGGGCCACCTGCCCTCCCGGGCGGAGATGGCCCGCTTCACTGACATCATGAACGCCGCCAAGATGCTGCCCAAGAACTTCACGGAAGACATGATCATGAAGAGTCCCTCCAAGGACATCATGAACAAGCTGGCCCGCAGCGTTCTGTCCCTGTATTCCTACGATGAGAACCCCGACGACACTTCGGTGGAGAACCTGCTGCTGCAGTCCATCCGCCTCATCGGTGCCTTCCCCTCCATCGTGGCCAACGCCTACATGGTCAAGCGGCACTACTTCGAGGGCCGCTCCCTGCACATCCACTATCCCAAGCCGGAGCTGTCCACCGCGGAGAACTTCCTGCGGATGGTCCGCAACCACAAGAACTACACCGAGGAAGAGGCCCACCTGCTGGACATCATGTTGATGATCCACGCCGAGCACGGCGGCGGTAACAACTCCACCTTCGTCTGCCGCGCCCTGTCCTCCAGTGGCACCGACACCTACAGTGCCATCGCCGGTGCTGTCGGCTCCCTGAAGGGTCCCCTCCACGGCGGTGCCAACGCCAAGGTCATGGAGATGTTCCACTATGTGAAGGCCAACGTGAACCCCAAGGACGACAACTCCATCCGGGACTACCTCAACAAGCTCCTGAACAAGGAGGCCGGTGACAAGTCCGGCAAGATCTACGGTCTGGGCCACGCGGTCTACACCGTCTCCGACCCCCGTGCCGTTCTCATCAAGAAGTATGCCCAGAACGTGGCGGAGATGAAGGGCTACAGCGAGGACTTCATGCTGCTGCAGAAGATCGAGGAGCTGGGCATCCCCCTCATCCAGGAGCGCCGCAAGGACAACACCCCCATGTGCGCCAACGTGGATATGTACTCCGGTATGGTCTACGCCATGCTGGGCATCCCCCAGGATGTCTTCACCCCCATCTTCGCCTCTGCGCGTATCGCCGGTTGGTGCGCCAACCGCATCGAGGAGGTCCTCACCGGCAACCGCATCATGCGTCCCGCTTACCGGGCCGTGGTGAAGAAGGTCCACTATGACCCCGTGGATAACCGCTCCACCGATATCTTCAAGATCACCAGATGACCAAATGACTCCCCCAAGGGCGCGTGCTTCGGCACGCGCCCTTTTCGTCTGTACAAAACCACTTTGGTTTCGTCCTTTCCACTGCGGGAATGTGGTCGATATCCTGCTGTGAAAAAAGAAAATTTAAAAAATTTTGCGAAAAGGTGTCAGGTTTTGCCTCTCTCGTTCGTTATATATAAAGGGGGGATGTTACCCTCATGGTACTGGGGCAGAATTATAATAGATTATAATAAAATCTTAAGAAGTTCTTCACACCTTTGAAATAGAACTGCCCCGTTAATTATGATATAGTTACTATGGATAGACGAATACAATGGGAGGAGGCATCATCATGAAGGAACCATTGGCTGTGATCGTGGTCCTGTATCTGATCCCGCCCCTGTTATTGGGCCTGACCTGGAAGAAGCCGCTGGGCTCTGCCGTGAAGAAGATCGGCATGCTGACGGCTGCGGCGATGGTCCTCTATTTTCCTGTCTACGCCCTGGCGGACATGCTCCGCTGGCACTGGCTGGACTGGGGCAGCATGAACGTGGGGGACCTGGTGAGCTATTGGATGGGCGACGCGGCCCATGCCATCAAGTGGCTCATCCCCTGCCTGTGGGAGCTGGCCCTGGTGCTGGCCCTGCGGTGGGTGGTGGACCGGGTCCGCAAGCGGGTCCGGCAGGAGGAGTATCAAGCGATGATCCGACCGCGAAAATAAGCAGCATGGGAGAGGATGGACGATGGCGCAGAACAAGAAAACACAGACTGTACCCCCGGTGCTGCGGACGGCGGGAGAGATCCTGCTCATGGCGGTCCTTTCCGTGGGGCTCCTCTTTGGGGCGCAGCACCTGACCACCTCCTATGTGGTCCAGGAGCCCATGCAGACGGAGCTGCTCTACATCACGGCCTACCGCTCCCGGACGGAGTGCGTCACCTGGCACCCCCGGTCCATGGTGGACCGCCAGACCGCCCGAAGCATCGTGGACTACATGGCCGGCTGTCGGACGCAACCCGGGTTCCGCCGGGCGGACCGGGTCATGGCCGACCGCCCCCAGATGGAGCTGCACTTCCGGACCGGCGACAGCTACCGGGTGGTCTGCTTGGGCAACTGGGAGAAGGAAGGCCGGGAGAGCGGCTGGGTCGCCGACCAGGACCAGAGCGGCTTTGCCAAACGGCTGCCGGACGCGGCCCGACTGATCGAATACATCGAGGGGCAGCTCAGCGGGAGCCTGGCCCTGCCCGTTGCCAGTTAACATTATTTTGAACGAAACATCTGTGAGACCGATCTCGGCTCACAGATGTTTTTTCTTTGCCTGACCTGCGGGACAGGCAAGGCGACCCCAGGGGCCACATACACATGAAAGGACTATCTGCGGAAGAGAGGAGGCGGCAGGCTGTGGAGGAGAAAAGCCCGCGGAAGGAAGGCATGCGGGAGAAGACCGCTCGGGTCCTGGACCTGCCGGGTCAGGCGGTGGCGGGGCTGCCCCGCCTGGAGCTGACCGGCGACCGGGAGCTGTATTTGGAGGGCTACAAGGACATCCTCTCCTACAGCAGGGAGGAGATCTGCGTGGACGGCGGCCTGTGGATGCTCCGGGTCACCGGACGGGACCTGGAGCTGAAGGCCATGCGGGCAGGGGAGCTGCGGCTGTTTGGCTGGGTCCACAGCCTGGAACTGCTGTGAGGGGAGAGGAGGGACCGGGTTGAACAAGGTGATGGGCTGGCTGACGGGTACTGTGACTGCCCAGGTGACGGGGGCGCAGCCGGAGGACTTTTTGAACCGCTGCGCCAAGGTGGGGCTGCCGCTGCTGAAGATGATCCCTCTGGATGCCTTCACCCTGGAGGTCCGGGTGACCGGGCGGCACTACCGGACCCTGTGCCGCCTGGCGGCGGAGGTCCAGTGCGAGGTCCGCCGCGTTCACAGCCGGGGGCTTCCGGCCTTTTTGGGGCGGTTCCGGCGGCGGTATGCCCTGCTGGCCGGGGTGGCCCTCTGCCTGCTCCTGACTTTGACCGGCGGTCAGCGGATCCTCACGGTGGAGGTCACCGGAAACGAGACCGTCCCCACGGAGGCCATCCTGGGCCAGCTCCGCCTGTGCGGGGTGGGGATGGGGACCTGGGGCCCGTCGGTGCCCATCCGGGCGGTGGAGAACCGGATGATGCGCACCCTGGACAGCCTGTCCTACTTCTCTCTGAACCTGCGGGGGACCAGGGCGGAGGTCCAGGTCCGGGAGCGGGTCCGGCCCCCCAAGGTGAAGGAGGAGACCGTCCCTACCAACGTCGTGGCGGCAGCCGACGGGGTCATCACCCATCTGGAACCCTGGCGGGGGGATGCCCAGTATGTGGTGGGGGATGCGGTCCGCAAGGGGGACATCCTCATTGCCGGGCGCATCCGCCTGGACCCGCCTCCCAGCGTGGAGGCCGAGCTGGGCACGGCCCTGGTCCATGCCGACGGGAAGGTCCTGGCGGACACCCGGCGGACCATGGAGGCAGCTCTTTCCCTGGCCGCGCCGGGGAAGACCTACACCGGGGAGACGCTCCATCGGTGGTCCCTGACTCTCTTCGGACACCGCATCAATTTTTATAAAAAGGGTGGCATCCCCTATGAGAAATATGATATAATATCAAAATTAAAGTCCTGGACCCCTTGCCCGGGAAAGACCCTTCCCATCGTCCTCTCCCACGAGATCATCCGGGAGTATACCGACGGTACTTGCCCGCTGGATGCCAGGCGGGCAGAGGCCCTGCTCCGGGAGAAGTTGCTGGAGGGGCTGGCCGTCTGCCTGGACCAGGGGGAGATCCTGCAGACTGACTTCTCTGTGGAGCAGACGGAGGAGCTGCTGCGGGTCACCCTGCAGGCCCAATGCCGGGAGCAGATCGGCAGGGTGGAGCGGATCGACACCAAGGAGAAGGTGACCGGTCCCGAGCACCCGGAAAAGGGGACCTACGGCCGGGACGAGACGAACACAAAGGAGCAAAGCCCATGATCGAACAGACAGTCAGCATTGAACGGATGGAGGAGGCCATCGCCATTTTCGGCTCCTTCGATGAGAACATCCGCCTCATCGAAAAGGAGCTGGGGATCCGCGTGGTGGGGCGGGACGACCAGTTGAAGATCTCCGGTGAAGCCGTGGCGGTGATGCACGGGACCAAGGTCATCGAGTCCCTCATCGGCCTGTCCGGCCGGGGGGAGACCATCAACGAGCAGACCATCCGCTATCTCATCCAACTGGTGAAGTCGGGCAATGAGGACAAGATCCAGACGCTGGCTGCCGATGTGCTCTGCGTCACCGCCAAGGGCAAGCCCATCAAGGCCAAGACCGTGGGCCAGAAGA
The DNA here is from genome assembly GCA_964401525.1 of uncultured Ruminiclostridium sp. Lineage (GTDB taxonomy): Bacteria > Bacillota > Clostridia > Oscillospirales > Oscillospiraceae > Evtepia. Next base: position 23,991 of record CAYNZG010000001.1, on the reverse strand, counting down.
GCTATATCGAGGCCATCCAGAAGAACACCATCACCCTGGGCGTTGGCCCGGCAGGCACCGGCAAGACCTATCTGGCGGTGGCCGCCGCCGTGGCGGACTTCCGGGCCAAGAAGGTCAACCGTATCATCCTCACCCGTCCGGCGGTGGAGGCCGGGGAGCACCTGGGCTTCCTGCCCGGTGATCTCCAGAGCAAGGTGGACCCCTACCTGCGCCCCCTCTACGATGCCCTCTTTGAGATGCTGGGGGCAGAGAGCTATGCCAAGTATGTGGAGCGGGGCAACATCGAGGTGGCCCCCCTGGCCTACATGCGCGGCCGCACCCTGGACGACTCCTTCATCATCTTGGACGAGGCCCAGAACACCTCCCGGGAGCAGATGAAGATGTTTTTGACCCGACTTGGCTTCGGCTCCAAGATCGTCATCACCGGCGACATCACCCAGATCGACCTGCCCGGCGACAAGGTCTCCGGCCTGCGGGAGGCTATGCGGGTCCTCAACGGCGTGGAGGACATCGCCATCTGCCGCCTGAACGAGAGCGATGTGGTCCGTCATGTCATCGTCCAGCGGATCATCAAGGCCTACGAAGAGGACGAAAAGGCCAGAAACCGGGCCTCCGGTCCCAACGGCGGCTATAAACGCCACGACCACGGCAAAAAGTAAGCGAATTCGAAGGAATCTTAGATAAAGAGGGACACAGAATGAAACAACATGATATCTATATCGACTGGGAGCTGTCCGGCCCCAACCCCTATAAGCCCCTGCTGACCCGGGTCATCACCGCGGCCCTGGAGGCCGAGCAGGTGACCATCCCCTGCGGGGTGGACGTGCTGCTGACCACCGACGAGGGCATCCGGGAGATCAACCTGGAGCAGCGGGAGATCGACGCAGCCACCGACGTGCTCTCCTTCCCCATGCTGGAGCTGACTCCCGGCGTGCCGCCCACCGGCGAAGGGGAGGACGAGCTGGACCCGGAGACTGGCCTGTGTCCCCTGGGCGACATGGTCATCTCCGTGGAGCGGGCCAAGGAGCAGGCCCAGGAGTTCGGCCACAGCGTCCAGCGGGAGATCGCCTATCTGGCGGTCCACTCGGTGCTGCACCTGCTGGGCTATGACCACCTGGACGAGGGCCCCCAGAAGGCCCAGATGCGCGCCCGGGAGGAGGCCATTCTGGAGGGCCTGGGGGTCACCCGGGACACCTGGAACGAAGATCTGGACCTGCCCCTGGAGCCTGCCATGGAGGAGGTCGTGGAGGTCAAGCGCTGCGGCATCATTACCATCTGCGGCCGCCCCAACGTGGGCAAGTCCACCCTGACCAACGCTCTGGTGGGGGAGAAGGTGGCCATCGTCAGCAACAAGCCCCAGACCACCCGCAACCGCATCTGCGCCGTCCTCACCCGGGGCGACAGCCAGTTCGTCTTCATGGACACCCCCGGTCTGCACCGGGCCGCCAACCGCCTGGGCGACTACATGGTGGACGTGGTGAAGAAGAGCGTGGCCGACGTGGATGCCGTCCTCCTGCTGGTGGAGCCCATCCCCAATGTGGGCGGCCCGGAGCGGGAGCTCATCGAGCGCATCCGCAGCCTGGACTGCCCCTCGGTGCTGGTCATCAACAAGATCGACACTGTGGAAAAGCCTGAGCTGCTGGCCGTCATCGACGCCTACAGCAAGGTCCACGAATTCGATGCCATCCTCCCCATCTCCGCCAAGCGGCAGGACGGTCTGGAGGAGCTCATGGACCTGCTGGCCGGGTACCTGCCCGAAGGCCCCCAGCTCTTCCCCCGGGACGTGGTCACCGACCAGCCCGAGCGGCAGATCTGTGCGGAGATCGTCCGGGAAAAGCTCCTGTACTGCCTGGAGAAGGAGATCCCCCACGGCACGGCGGTGGAGGTCACCAAGTTCTCCGAGCGGGACAACGGCATCATCGACCTCCATGTGACCATCTATTGTGAAAAGGCCTCCCACAAGGGCATCATCATCGGCAAGCAGGGCTCCATGCTGAAAAAGATCTCCACCATGGCCCGGAATGATGTGGAGCGCTTCATGGGCACCAAGGTGTACCTGGAGACCTGGGTGAAGGTCAAAGAGAACTGGCGGGACAACCTGAACCTGGTCCGCAACTTCGGGTTCGACGACCGTGACTAAAACTTACCATCCATAAACCGCTGCCCTCCTGTCATGCTAATCAAAAAAGCGACAGGAGGGCCGTGCATGACAGCACAACAACTGCGGGACCTGTTTTTCCAGACGGGCCTGCCGGAAGCTTACGTTCTCTTCCGCCGCCGACAGCAGCGGGAGCGGACAGGGGAGAGAGGGGAAGGCCATGCTGCTCACCACCCAGGGGATCGTCCTCCGGGAAGTCAACTATAAAGAAGCGGATAAGATCCTCACCGTCCTCACCCGGGAGTTCGGCAAGCGGACCGTGAAGGCCGCCGGCTGCCGCCGGAAGAACAGCCGCCTCACGGCGGGCAGTCAGCTCCTGGTCTGCTCGGAGATGACCCTCCGGGCCAGAGGGGAGTTCCTCACCCTTCAGGAGGCAGACCCCCAGCAGCAGTTCTGGGCCGTCCGCCAGGACATCGAGCTGCTGGCTCTGGCTTCCTACTTCGCGGAGGTCACGGAGAACGCCTGCCAGGAGGGGGAGGACGCGGGAGAGGTCCTCTCCCTGCTGCTCAACAGCCTCTACGCGCTGGACACCCTGAAAAAGCCCCAGGCTTTGGTAAAGGCGGCCTTCGAGCTGCGCCTGCTGGCCCTGACGGGCTTCGAGCCGCTGCTGGACGGCTGCGCCGCCTGCGGCCTGCCGGAGCCGGAGTCCCCACGGCTCCACCTGTCCCAGGGAGTCCTCCACTGCGCCAGGTGCAAGGGGGAGATCGGCCCCGGCGTGTCCATGCCCCTGTCCCAGGGAGCCCTGGCCGCCGCCCGGCACATCGTGTCCGGGAACCCGAAAAAGCTCTTTTCCTTCTCCTTGGCACCGGAGAGCCTGACCTTGCTGGGGGACGCGGCAGAGGCCTTTCTCATGACCCAGCACGAGCGGGGGTTCCGCACCTTAGACTACTATAAACAACTTCTGCGCTAAGGTCCCACCGTTGGGACCGCGCTAAGGAGATGCCTTACCTATGACAGAACTGTTTGAAAAATCCATCCATACCCTGGAGCTACCCAAGGTCCTGGACCTGCTGGCCGCCCAGGCGGTCACCGAGGAGGGCAAGCGCCGGGCCAGAGAGCTCCGGCCGGAGACCGCCCCGGACGAGGTGGCCAAGCGACTGAAGGAGACCTCTGCCGCCGTGGACATGATGGTCCTCCGGGGCAGCCCCTCCTTCAGCGGCATCCGGCCCGTGGCCGGGTCCCTCCAGCGGGCCGACATGGGCGGCAGCCTGAACACCCGGGAGCTCATGGACATCGCCCGGGTCCTGGGCGCGGCCCGGGCCGCCAAGGACTACGGCGAGGGCGACGGCGAGAAGAAGACGGTCATCGACTGGCTCTTCCGGTCCCTCCACCCCAACCGCTTTTTAGAGGATAAGATCACCACCTCCATCGTGGGGGACGGGGAGCTGGCCGACTCCGCCAGCCCGGAGCTGGCCTCCATCCGCCGCCATATGCGGGCTACGGAGAGCAAGGTCCGGGATATCCTGCAAAAGATTATCTCCTCCTCCCAGGCCAAGTACCTCCAGGAGAGCATCATCACTATGCGCTCCGGCCGGTATGTGGTCCCGGTGAAGTCCGAGCATAAGAACGAGATCCCCGGCCTGGTCCACGACCTGTCCGGCTCCGGCTCCACCTTCTTCATCGAGCCCATGGGCGTGGTTAAGGCCAACAACGAGCTGCGGGAGCTCCAGGCCCGGGAGGAAAAAGAGATCGACCGCATCCTGGCGGAGCTCTCCGCTGAGGCAGCTGCCTTCAAGGAAGATATCAACCAGGACTACGACCTGCTCATCCTTCTGGACGGCATCTTCGCCCGGGGTCACCTGTCCGTGCGGATGGGGGCCATGGAGCCGAAGCTCTCAAGCAAGAGCACCATCCTCCGCCGGGCCAGACACCCCCTGCTGGACCAGAAGACCGCCGTGGCCAACGACCTCACCCTGGGTGAGACCTTCGATACCTTGGTCATCACCGGCCCCAACACCGGCGGTAAGACCGTCACCCTGAAGACCATCGGCCTGCTGACCCTCATGGCCCAGTGCGGTCTGCACATCCCCGCCGGGGACGGCAGCACCATCCGGGTCTTCCAGCGGGTGCTGGCGGACATCGGGGACGAGCAGTCCATCGCCCAGAACCTGTCCACCTTCTCCTCCCACATGAAGAACATCGTGGGGATCCTGGAGGAGACCGACCAGGACACCCTGGTCCTCTTCGATGAGCTGGGCGGCGGCACCGATCCCGTGGAGGGCGCAGCCCTGGCTGCCGCCATCATCGAGTACGCCCGGACCTGTGGGGCCCTGGTGGCGGCCACAACCCACTATGCAGAGCTGAAAGTCTACGCCATGACCACCAAGGGGGTGGAGAACGCATCCTGTGAGTTCGATGTGGAGACCCTGGCCCCCACCTACCGTCTGCTGGTGGGCATCCCGGGCAAGTCCAACGCCTTTGCCATCTCCAAGCGTTTAGGACTGTCGGACTATATCATCCAGGCGGCCAACGCCCGCATCAACGCCGAGAACATCCGCTTTGAGGACGTGCTGAGCCAGCTGGACCAGCAGCGGCAGGAGATGGAGCGGGAGCAGCAGGAGGCTGCCAAGCTCCGCCAGGAGATGGAGCAGGCCGCTGCCAAGGCCCAGGAATATCGGGATGCTCTGGCCAAGGAGAAGGAGCGGAGCACCGCCGCCGCCAAAGCCGAGGCCCGGACCATCCTGGAGGATGCCCGCCGCACGGCCGACCAGATCTTTGCCGAGCTCAACGACATGAAGAAGAAGGCCAAGAAGGAAGGGGACTTCCAGAAGGTCAACGACCAGCGGGCCGACCTGCGCCGCCGCCTGAACGAGGCCGAGGGCAAGCTGGGGGCCAAGGAGAAGGCCGCCCCGCCGCCCGTCATCCGTCCCGCCCAGAAGGGGGACACGGTGACCATCCTGAAGACCGGCACCCAGGCTACGGTCCTGTCTGTGAACAAGGACGGGGTCCTGCAGCTCCAGGCGGGGATCCTGCGCATCTCCGCCAAGCAGGAGGAGGTCCGGGTGGTCCAGGGGGAGACCCAGGCCCAGAAGGAAGCCAAGAAGTACATCCAGCGCTCCGAGCACAAGCTCCGCTCCCTGGGGGCCAAGGCCGAGGTGGACCTGCGGGGCATGATGACCGACGAGGCCGAGATGGTCCTGAGCCAGTTCATCGACCGGGCCATCGTGGGCAACCTCACCCAGGTGACCGTCATCCATGGCAAGGGCACCGGCGCGGTGCGCAAGGCAGTCCACGCCTATCTCAAGCGGTGCAAGGGCGTTGCCAGCTTCCGCCTGGGACGCTTCGGGGAAGGCGAGACCGGCGTGACCATCGTGGAGCTGAAATGATCCCGTCGGGAGAAGGAAAAAAGTTCCGGTCCCGGTTTTGAAAATTTGTGACAAATTCTGCCGATTGGCGGAAAAAAGGGCATTGACGGAGACCGGGAAATTTGCTACACTATCTGTAGTATATCCACGGGAAAGAACATGGAGGGAATGTCTATGTATATTAAGCAGGCAACTGTCAATAACCAGGTCGGCCTCCACGCAAGACCTGCCACCTTCTTCATTCAGAAGGCAAACGAATTCAAGAGCACCATTTGGGTCGAGAAGGACGAACAGCGGGTCAACGCAAAGAGCCTGCTCGGCGTCCTCTCCCTTGGCATCATCAAGGGCAGCACCATCGACCTGATCGCCGACGGTGCCGATGAGAAGGATGCGGTGGACGCACTGGTTGAACTCATCAGCTCTGATTTTGCTGACTGATCCAAACATCGAAGCAAAAAAGCACCGCGGACGCGGTGCTTTTTTTCTCCACAAATCTTCCTGTCGTTGTGGAGAAAGCCAGGCGGAAAGGGGGCAGGCATGACCTTTGAGGAACTGAAAGACAAGGCCCTGAGCCTTCCGCTGAAGCCGGGGGTCTATCTCATGATGGACAAAGGCGGCACGGTGATCTATGTGGGCAAGGCCAAGGCCCTGAAGAACCGGGTCAGCCAGTACTTCCATGACCAGGCATCCCACACGGAGAAGACCCGGGCCATGGTGGCCCAGATCGACCACTTCGACACCATCGTGGCCGGGTCGGAGTTTGAGGCTCTTGTGCTGGAAAACGCCCTCATCAAGCGGCACAAGCCTCACTACAACATTTTATTAAAGGATGACAAGGGCTATCCCTACATCCGCCTGTCCGTGAAGGAACCCTACCCGCAGTTTTCCATCGTGGGCCGCATGACGGACGACGGGGCCCGGTACTTCGGCCCCTTCGGCGGCCGGGGAGACACCCAGGCCATCGTGGATGCCCTGCGCACGGCCTTCAAGCTGCCCGCCTGTGGAAAAAAGTTCCCTCGGGACATCGGCAAAGGGCGGCCCTGCCTGAATTTCCACATGGGCCAGTGCGACGGCTACTGCCAGAAGGAGGTCTCTCAGGCCCAGCACAGCCAGGCGGTGAGCCAGGCCGTCCGCCTGCTGGAGGGCAAGCTCAGCGAGGTGGAGAAGGACCTGTCCGAGCAGATGCTGGCGGCGGCGGATGCCCTGGAGTTCGAAAAGGCCGCTGCCCTGCGGGACCGGCTGAAGACCATCTCCCTGCTGAGCAAGCGGCAGAAGGTGGTGGCCGGATACCTGGCCGACACCGACGTGCTGGGCCTCTTCTGCGGCGAGGTCCGCGCCGGGGTGGCCGTCCTCCATTTCCGGGAGGGGGAGCTGACCGGCCGGGACCTGGAATTCATCCAGGCAGACGGGGAGAGCCCCGAGGAGATCTTGGCGGCCTTCGTCGTCCAGTACTACGGCAGTCGGGGCCTGCTGCCCAAGCAGATCCTGCTGCCGGAGAACTTGGAGGAGACGGCGGCTATCAGCCGCTTCCTGTCCCAGCAGGCCGGGCGGAAGGTGGAGGTGGTCACCCCCCAGCGGGGGGCCAAGATGGACCTCATCCGCATGGCCCGGGAGAATGCCCGGGAGGAGGTCCAGCGGGTGACCACCCGGGAGGAGCGCACCGCCAAGGTCCTCACCCTGTTGGCGGACCGTCTGGACCTGCCCGGTCCGCCCCGGCGCATCGAGGCCTATGACATCTCCAACACCGGGGCCTCGGACATCGTAGCGGCCATGACGGTCTTTGAGGACGGCAAGCCCCGGAAGGGGGCCTATCGCTACTTCAAAATGCGGGGGCTGGATGGCCCTGACGATTACGCCTCCATGGACCAGACCATCCGCCGCCGGTTCCAGCGGGACCTGGACGGGGACGAGCACTTCGCCCGTCGGCCCGATCTGCTGCTCATCGACGGCGGCGACACCCACGCGGCCGTGGCCAAGCGGGTGCTGGAGGAGTTCGGCCTTTCCATCCCGGTCTACGGCATGGTGAAGGACGACCGCCACCGGACCCGGGCGCTGGTCACTCCCGACGGCCGGGAGATCGGCATCCAGGGGGTCCCGGCCCTCTTCGCCTTCATCGGCCAGATCCAGGAGGAGACCCACCGCTCCGCCGTGGGCTTCCACCATAAACAGCACACCAAGAGCAGCACGGCCTCCACTCTGGAGAAGATCCCCGGGGTGGGTCCGGCCCGGCGCAAGCAGCTCTGGAAGGCCTTTGGCAGCATCAAAGCCATCCGGGCTGCTGACCTGCAAGCTTTGGAGGCCGTCCTGCCCAGGCAGGCGGCGTTATCCGTATATCAATATTTCAGAAAATCGAAGGAGGAATAAGACCATGCGAGTGATCACTGGCCTGGCCCGGGGCAAGCGGCTGAAGGAGCCCAGCGGCCTGGAGACCCGCCCCACCACCGACCGGGTGAAGGAGGGCGTCTTCTCCAGCATCCAGTTTGAGATCGAAGGCAGACGGGTCCTGGACCTGTTTGGCGGCACCGGTCAGATGGGCATCGAGGCCCTGTCCCGGGGCGCAGCCCACTGCACCTTTGTGGACCTGCGGAAGGAGGCTGTGGGCATCATCCGGGAGAACCTGGCCATCACCGACCTGGCCGGTCAGGCCCAGGTCATCCAGGGGGATTATCAGGCCTTCCTGTCCCGTTGCCGGGAGAAATTCGATATCATTTTCCTGGACCCGCCCTACGGGTCCGGCCTGCTGGAAAAGGCGTTGGAAACCATCGCAACGATTGACATTGTGTCTGAACATGGTATAATAGTTTGCGAAAATGGGTCTGGTGTCGTCTGGCCCATCCTTCCGGAGCCCTATCGGATGCAGAAGGAGTATCGATACGGCAAAATCAGAACAGCCCTGTATCGGCGCAGCGCCGATGCGTGACCGGCCTTTGCGGCAGTCTGTCCCAGTGGGAAGCTGGGCCGCCGCGTGGGAACGGCCGGGAGATGGGCGCGGAACGAAGAGAGGAACAAGGTTATGAAGACCGCAATTTACCCCGGCAGTTTTGACCCTGTCACGCTGGGACATATCAACGTCATCAAACGGGCAGCCAACGCCTTTGATAAAGTCATCGTCTGCGTGATGGTCAATTCGGAAAAAAACGGTGGCTTGTTTACGCCGGAGGAGCGTGTGCAGCTTCTGCGCAAGAGCATCCAGGTGGAAAACGTAGAGGTGGACTGCTACCGGGGCCTTGTGGCCGAATACGCCAAGGAAAAGGGAGCACGGGTCCTGGTGAAGGGTCTGCGCGCCGTGTCCGACTATGAGCAGGAAGTGCAGATGGCCATGATCAACAGCAAGCTCAACCCCGATCTGGACACCCTGTTCTTCCCCTCCAGCGAGAAATACACCTATTTGAGTTCCTCGGTGGCCAAGGAGATGGCCCGGTATAACGCCGACCTGAGTGAATTTCTGCCCCGGGAGATCCTGGAGGATGTGAAGGAACGGCTGAAAGAGCACTGCAAGTAATTGGAACGATAAAGCTTTAAGTAAGGAGAAGATCGCATGGCAGGCAGCATTGAAGAATTACTGGACATTTTATATACCGAGATCGAAGAGGCCAAGAACATGCCTCTGAACAACGACAAGTGCGTTGTGGAGCGGGACCGGGTCCTGGACATGATCGACGACGTGAAGGCAGAGCTGCCTGTGGAGATCAAGCGGGCCAAGGACCTGGTGGCCAACAAGAACGACTACATCGCCTCCGCCAAGCGGGAGGTGGATGACCTGCGCCAGCAGGCAGAGGACTACGCCCACCGCATCATCAACGAGCACGCCATCTTGCGGGAGGCTGAGGCTCGTGCCGCCGCCATGATCGAGGAGGCCGAGGAGCAGTGCCGGATGCTGAAGCACGCAGCCAGCGAATACTGCGAGGATGCCCTGCGCCGGGTGGAAGAGGCTGTGGCCGACGCTTATGACGAGGTCAAGCACTCCCGCGCCAAGTTCCGTAGCGCCCTGGGCGCTGCCGAGGCCGCTCCCCAGCGGCAGGAGTCCCGCCGCCCCATCTATGATGCTGAGGCAGACGAGGACGATTACGACGAAGATTGATCCCAAAACCAAAAAGCGCGCTGCAGAATTTTCTGCAGCGCGCTTTTTTTGTGCTCAGGTGAGGGGATCGCCGTCCATGTCGTTGATGAGGAGGATGTCGCCCATCTCCAGGGTGGTGTCCCCCTTGGGGATGATCACCTGGCCGTTCCGGCGGATGGTGATGATGAGCTTATCCCGGGTGTCCAGGTCAGCCAGGGAGCGGTGGAGCCAGGGGTCCCGCTTCTTGATGGTCTTTTCGTACAGGTGGACCCCAACGGTCTCGCCACCGGACCGGCCGCTGAGGATGAGCTGGTCGCCGGGTTCCAGCACGGTGCCGCCGTTGGGGACCAGCTTCTCTTCGCCCCGGGTCAGCAGGACCAGCAGACATTCCGGCGGCAGGGCCAGGTCCCGGATGGGCTTTCCGGTCCAGGGGTGATCCTCGGTGAGGGTGCAGAGGAGGAACTGGACGGGGACCTCGTCGGTGTAGTCGGTGAAGGTCTTCATGACGTCGCCCTCGCTGTCGGTCATGTCCAGCTTCTTGGCCACCAGCGGGAGCAGGGTCCCCTGGATGAGGATGGAGAAGAGGACGATGAAGAAGACGATGTGATAGAGGTCGAAGTTCACGAGGGAGGGGCTGTTGATGGCCAGGATGGCGAACACGATGGAGGCCGCGCCGCGCAGGCCCGCCCAGGACACCAGGACGATCTGGCGAGGGGAGCTGCGGAAGGGGAGCAGCAGCAGGGAGATCACCAAAGGCCGGGCCACGAAGGTCAGGAACAGGGCGGCTGCCAGGGCCACGGGGATCACCGCAGGGAGCTGCGAGGGGAAGGCCAGCAGGCCCAGCAGGAAGAAGAGGACCATCTGCATGAGGCCGGTGGCTCCGTCGAAGAAGTTCACCAGGGCCTGCTTGTTGTGGATGGGGTGGTTGCCCAGGAGGATGCCGGTGAGGTAGACGCTCAGGTAGCCGTTGCCCCCCAGTAGGGTGGGGGCGGCGTAGGACACCAGAGCTACCGCCACCAGGAAAATGGCATCGAAGCCGTCGGAGGCGAAGCGGAACCGCTTCAGGACGAACTGGGCCGCCAGGGCTACCAGCACGCCGAAGAGTAGGCCCAGCAGGATCTGAGTGATGATCTGCCGGAGGAAGCCGCTGGGGGAGGCATCGCCGGTCATGAGGGAGAGGACGATGACCGTGAGCATATAGGAGAAGGGGTCGTTACTGCCGCTCTCCACCTCCAGCAGGGAGGCGGTGTTGTAGCGCAGGTCCAGCTTTTTCGAGCGCAGGATGGAGAAGACCGAGGCTGCGTCGGTGGAGCTGACCACGGCCCCCAGCAGGAAGCCTTCCAGCAGGGGCAGGCCCAGGACCTTCCAGGCGAAGAGGCCCAGCAGGCCCGCCGTGGCCACGGTGCCCAGGGAGGACAGGAGAACGGCTTTCCCGGCGATGGGCCGGGCCTCGCTCCACTTGGTGCCAAAGCCGCCGTAAAACATGATGAAGATCAGAGCGATGGAGCAGATGTTTTCCGCCAGCTGATAGTCATCGAAGTGGATCTTTACCAGGCCGTCGGAGCCGAAGAGCATGCCCAGCAGGATAAAGGCCAGCAGGGTGGGCACGCCCAGCTTGCTGGAGAGCTTGTTGCACAGCACACAGGCTAAGATCACGATGGCCGCCATCAATAAAAATTGGGTCAAGGGGTACCTCCTTATTCATTGTCAGAATTTGGGTGCGAAGGGGATACAGATAGTATACTGGAAACCATAGGAAAAAGGAAGGCTTTTTATACGGAATTCTTACGATTCCGTGATGAATGTAAGCCCGGACCGAAAAAACGGTTGCATTTTACAGGGGGTTATCTTATAATTTAAGAACGAACGTCGTTTTGGCCTGCCGGTCCTTCTGGTGCGCACGAACGACCTTTTAGGAAGGACGTGCAAGCCATGAGCGAAGTGTACTTACACCGCCCGGTCCTGCTGGATGAATGCATCGACGCGCTGAACATCCGGCCTGACGGGGTCTATATCGACGGGACCCTGGGCCGCGGCGGCCATTCCGAGCAGATCGCCCGCCGCCTGACGGCAGGGGGACGGCTCATCTGCATCGACCGGGATGCCCAGGCCCTGGAAGAGGGGGGCGCACGGCTGGCTCCCTGGGCAGACCGCATCACCTTCCTCCACGGCAACTTTGGCGATTTAGAGCGTCTGCTCTCCGAGGCCGGGATCGACGGCGCGGACGGGATGCTCTTTGACCTGGGGGTCTCGTCGCCCCAGCTGGACGACCCGGCCCGTGGTTTTTCTTATATGAATGATGCCCCGCTGGATATGCGGATGGACCGGGGCGACTCCCTGTCGGCCTGGACGGTGGTGAACCAGTGGCCCAAGGAGGAGCTGCGCCGCATCCTCTATCAGTACGGCGAGGAGCGGTATGCCCCCGCCATCGCCGGGGCCATCGAGCGGGCCAGAGCGATCCGCCCCATCGAGACTACCCTGGAGCTGGTGGATGTCATCCGCTCTGCCATGCCCGCTGCTGCCCTGCGGGAAAAGCAGCACCCGGCCAAGCGGTCCTTTCAGGGCATCCGCATCGCGGTGAATGATGAGCTCACCGCCATCTCCCGTATGCTGCAGGCGGCAATCCCCCGGCTGAATCCCGGCGGCCGTCTGGCGGTCATCTCCTTCCATTCCCTGGAGGACCGCATCGTGAAAAGTGAGCTGGCCGCCGCGGCCAAGGGGTGCGACTGTCCCCCCAGCTTCCCGGTGTGCGTCTGCGGCAAGACCCCGCTGGTCAAGCTCACCCCCAAGAAGCCCATCCTGCCCAGCAAGCAGGAGCTGGAAGAAAACCCTCGTGCCCGCAGCGCCAAGCTCCGGGTGGCGGAGAAGATCGGAAAATGAGCCTGTGCAGAAACAGGATGAGGTGAAGAACCGTGACAGAACTATCCTTTGATGGAAACGCAGCCCTGCAAATGGCCCCGCCCCCGGCGCCGGACCAGCCCTCCCGGGCGGAAAAGGTCGGGGCAGAGAAGCCCGCCGGGGCGGAGAAAAAGGAACCCAGCGAGACAGCCAAGACAGCGGCCGAGCCGAAGCCCGGCCACAATTGGAAGACCGTCCCCTGGATGGTGGGCACCATTTTCGTGGTGGCAGCCTTCGTGGTGATGATACTCATCAGCTACGCACAGCTGGTCATCGCCAACGACGAGGTGGTGAGCCTCCGCAGCGAGCTGAACCAGCTCCAGGCAGAGGAGACCCAGCTCATGGCTCAGTACGAGCTGGCTTACGACCTGCAGGAGATCGAGTCCCAGATGGTCTCCAGCGGCAAGATGTCCAAGATCCAGGGTTGGCAGACCTATACCCTGGAGCTGTCCGAGCCGGACAGCGTGGAGTATTATCAGGGCTGGGATATCAAGGAGCGCGTGACTGAATTCGCTTCGGGCCTGGTCACGGCGGTCAAGGAATATTTCGCCAGTCCGGTGTCATAAGATAAGGCACCCTTCCAGGGCGGGCCCGGCCCACCTGCGGAGATACGCATACAGATAGGAAGAGAGCATGAGGGTGTGAGAAAGACGATTTCTTACGCCCTCATTCAGCGCAGAGGAGAGGAGAACGCCCCGGCAGAGCCGCGGGCGGACCGCATCCGTCTCTGCGGGCGCGCGGGGCTGTCCCGGCTGCGGCGCGCCCCGGCAAGGCAAATAAACAGGAGGAGACTCATATGCCTTTTCACGATCGTTCCGACCGGTCCCGTTCCCGCCGCCTCAGCGGCCGTGGAATGCAGCGGATCCTGGTCCTGGCCTGTATTTTTGGCGTGGCCACCTTTGTGGTCCTGTTCGGCAAGCTCTGGCAGCTCCAGGTGGTCCAGCACGAGACCCTGGAGAAGAGGGCCATCAGCCAGCAGACCCGGGAGGTTTCGTCCAGCGCCAACCGCGGCACCATTTACGATTCCAACGGGGCCATCCTGGCCATCAGCGGCTCCGTACACAATGTGATCCTCTCCCCTCGGGATGTGAAGAACAGCATCGAGGTGGAGACCGAGGATGAGTTCGGCAACCCCCGCTCCCAGGCCGTCATCGATGCAGAGAAGGAGCAGAAGGCCCAGGCCACCTATGACCTCATCGGGGATGAGCTCTCCCGCATCCTGGGCCTCGACCGGGATGAGATCATGGCCCGCCTGAAAAAGACGGACTCGGCCTATGAGGTCCTGGCCAAAAAAGTGGAGGACGACGTGGCCGACCAGGTCCGGGACTTCATCGAGGAGAACGAACTCCAGGGTGCAGTCTACCTGACCGAGGATTCCAAGCGGTACTACCCCTACGCCACCACTGCCTCCCAGGTCATCGGGTTCGTCAACGGCGAGAACAAGGGCTCCTATGGCATCGAGGCCCTGTATGAAACGGAGCTGTCCGGCGAGAATGGCCGGAGCATCTTTGCCAAGAACGCCTCCGGCAAGGAGATGCCCTCGGCCTATTCCAGCTATACCGCTGCCCAGGACGGCTATGATGTCCACACCACCATCGACGCGACCATCCAGATGTATGCGGAGAAGACCGTGGAGGAGGGCATCCAGAAGTTCGACGTGACCAACGGTGCCTTTTGCGTCGTCATGGAGCCGGACACCGGCGCGGTGCTGGCCATGGTCAGCTACCCGGACTATGACCTGAACGACTACAACGCCGTGGTGGACACCACCGAGGCGGCCAAGCTGGCCAAGCTGGCCAGCGACTCCGCCGTCAGCGAGGAGGAGTACGCCGATGCCGTCAGCCAGGCCCAGTTCAAGCAGTGGAGCAACAAGTGCCTGAACACCTCCTACGAGCCCGGTTCCACCTTCAAGCCCATCGTGGTGGCCGCCGGTCTGGAGGAGGGCGTCATCAGCGACAGCGACACCTTCACCTGCATGGGCTATGTGGAGATGGACGGCTGGAAGATCCGCTGCAGCTCCAGAAGCGGCCACGGTACCCAGACCCTGCGCAAGGCCGTCATGAACTCCTGCAACCCGGCCCTGATCCAGATGGGCCAGAAGCTGGGCGGCGATAAATTCTATGAGTATTGGGAGAACTTCGGCTTCACCGGTACCACCGGCATCGAGCTGCCCGGCGAGGAGAAGAGCGTCTTCTGGAACGAGGAGGAGTTCATCAGCCCCGCAGGCATCGTCTCCCTGGCAACGGCCTCCTTCGGCCAGCGTTTCACCACCACCCCCATCCAGCTCATCACGGCCCTGTCCGCCTGTATCAACGGCGGCCACCTGATGGAGCCCTATGTGGTCCAGTCGGTCACCGACAGCGAGGGCAACGTGGTCAGCTATCATGAACCCAACGAGGTCCGCCAGGTCATCAGCCAAGAGACCTCCGACCTGGTCCGCTCCTACATGGAGAGCGTGGTGGGCGATCACGGCGGCACCGGTAAGAACGCCTATGTGGACGGCTACCGCATCGGCGGCAAGACCGGTTCCTCCCAGACCCTGGACAGCGACGACCACATCATCGTCTCCTTCGTGGGCTTTGCCCCGGCGGACGACCCGGAGGTCATCGTGCTGCTGGCCTACGACTGGCCTCAGCCTTCCGCCCCCGGCGAGAACACCACCGCCGACGGCGTGTACATCAGCGGCGGTAACATGGCTGCCCCCATGGCCGGTGAGCTCATCGCCAATATCCTGGACTACCTGGGCTATGAAAAGTCCGGCAACACCGCCCAGTCCAGCGGCGTGACCATCCCCCGCCTCACCGGCAAGACCCTGGCCGATGCCCAGGCGACCCTGAATAGCCTGGGGCTGAACTGCCGGACCTCCGGCTCCGGCGATGTCGTCACCGACCAGGCTCCCAACCCCGGCAGCTCGGTGCCCAAGAGCAGCACCATCGTCCTCTACCTGGGGGACCAGCGTAGCGGGGAGACCGTCGCCATGCCGGACTTGTCGGGCATGACCTATGAGGAGGCGGTGAAGACCATGGAGGACCTGGGCCTCTATCTGGAGGCCACCGGCTCCGGGACCTCCGGCACGGTGTTCAGCCAATCTGTGGAGAAGGGCGTGGTCCTGGACGTGGGCACCGTGGTGGAAGTGAAGTTTGCGGACAACAGCGGCGAGGACCGGGCCCTGGACCAGTCGGCCCTGTGGCGAAAGAGATCGTGACCCCGCAGTGACCCGCACTGCACCAACATAAAAGGATAGGAGGAAGACAAGTGAAACTCTCCCGGCTCACCCGGGGCATAGCCCTGACAGACCACGTCGGTCAGGATGTTGAAATCACTTCTCTTACCTGCGATACGCGCGCGCTCCTGCCCGGCGGGCTGTTCGTGGCCCTGAAGGGCAGCCGGAGCGACGGCAACCGATTCCTGCAGGAGGCTCTGGACAAGGGAGCCGCGGCGGTCCTCTGTGAGGAGCCTCCGGCCACCGAAGGCCCCTGGCTGGCCGTCTCTAACGCCCGGGAGGCCTACGGCCTCCTCTGCGCCAACTGGTTCGACCGGCCTGGAGACAGCATGACCCTGGTGGGGGTCACCGGGACCAACGGAAAGACCACCACGACCTATTTGCTCAAATCTGTGCTGGAGCAGGTCTGCCATGCCAAGGTGGGCCTCATCGGTACCAATCAATGTATGATCGCAGACCGGATCCTGCCGGCCCAGCGGACCACCCCGGATCCCTATGTGCTTCAGTGTCTGCTAGGGCAGATGAAGCGGGCGGGATGTACCCATGTGGTCATGGAGGTGTCCTCCCACGGGCTGGACCAGCATCGGACCGCCGGGCTGGACTTTGCCTGCGGGATCTTCACCAACCTGACCCGGGATCACCTGGACTACCACGGCACCATGGAGAATTACTATGGGGCCAAGGCCCGGTTGTTCCGCCAGTGCCGGGTGGGCTGCTTCAACGGGGACGACCCCGCCGGGCGGAGCCTGGCTCGGGAGGCCCCCTGCCGTGCCGTGACCTTCGGTCAGAAGGATCGGCAGTCGATCCAGGTGCTGGGCCAGGCCGTGCGGCTGCACCCCAGGGGCGTGGACTTCCAGGTCCGGGCCGAGGGGGAGACCTGCCCGGTCCATCTGCCCATCCCTGGAGCCTTTTCCGTGTACAATGCCCTGGGAGTCCTGGCGGCTGCCCGGACCCTGGGCTGTCCCCTGGCAGAGAGCGCAGCGGCCCTGGCCTCTGTGCCCGGCGTGAAGGGCCGGGTGGAGGTGATCCCTGTGCCCGCGCCCTATACGGTCCTCATCGACTATGCCCACACCCCAGATGCCCTGGAGAAGATCCTGCAGACGGCCCGGGACGTGACCCAGTGCCGCCTGCTCTGCCTGTTCGGCTGCGGCGGCGACCGGGACCGGAGCAAGCGGCCTATCATGGGCGAGATCGCCGGGGAGCTGGCCGACTTTGTGGTCCTCACCTCCGACAACCCCCGCACCGAGGACCCGGAACGCATTTTGGACGAGATCGCCAAGGGCTTTCCCCCGGGGTTCACTGCCTGGGTCCGCCAGCCGGACCGACGCAAAGCCATCCGGACTCTGCTGGCCATGGGTCGGGCGGGGGATGTGCTCCTGCTGGCCGGAAAAGGCCATGAGACCTACCAGGAGATCGGCTCGGAACGGGTCCATTTGGACGAACGGGAAGAAATCACTTCCTTTTTCCGCGAGAATACGCTATAATCATGCCTGCTGACGAAACCACATCCGGTTTCCGGCTGGCGGCGCAGGCCGCAGAAAGCAGAAAGAAGTAAAAAATTGCGGAGGTGCAATCCAATGGATCCCATTGTTGTAAAGATCGTGGTGGCGGCCGTCCTCGGCTTTGTCATCAGCGCTGTGCTGGGCAAGTGGCTCATTCCGGCGCTGCGGCGGCTGAAGGCGGGCCAGGCCATTAAGGAAGACGGCCCGACCTGGCATATGTCCAAGCAGGGGACCCCTACCATGGGCGGTCTCATGTTTATCGCGGCCCTGGTGGTCGTGGTGCTGATCATGAACGGACCGGCTATGCTGGCGGGAGATCTCACCTCCCTGTTCGTCCTGCTCTTTGCCCTGGTCTTCGGGGTCATCGGCTTCATCGATGACTACGCCAAGGTGAAGAAGAAGCAGAACACCGGCCTGTCTGCCAGCCAGAAGTTTTTGCTGCAGCTGGCAGCGGCCATCCTGTTCATCGTGCTCCTGCGGAACACCGGCATCCTGTCCCCCAACCTCTATGTGCCCTTCTTCGGGGTGGAGTGGAAGCTCCCCTGGGTGGTCTACATGATCTTTGCGGCCTTCGTCATCGTGGGCTGCGTCAACGCGGTGAACATCACCGACGGCGTGGACGGTCTGGCCACTGGCGTGACCATGCCGGTGTGCGCCTTTTTCGCCGCCTCCTTCGTCTATGCCCACCTGTACTGGGGGCAGACCGGAAGCGCAGCCATGAGCGTGTTCGCCGCAGCCCTCTTCGGTGCCCTGGCCGGGTTCCTGGTCCATAATTTCCACCCGGCCAAGGTCTTCATGGGGGATACCGGCTCCCTGTTCCTGGGCGGCGCAGTCTGCGGCATGGCCTTTGCCCTGGACCTGCCCCTCATCCTGATCCTGGTGGGCATCATCTACATTGCCGAGACCCTGTCCGACATCATCCAGGTGACCTATTTCAAGGCCACCCACGGCAAGCGTATTTTCCGCATGGCACCCCTCCACCACCATTTTGAAA
The DNA here is from genome assembly GCA_964401525.1 of uncultured Ruminiclostridium sp. Classification (GTDB taxonomy): domain Bacteria; phylum Bacillota; class Clostridia; order Oscillospirales; family Oscillospiraceae; genus Evtepia. The sequence goes on along the minus strand of CAYNZG010000001.1, from coordinate 5,851 downwards.
TGGGCGGCTGGAGCGAGGCCAAGCTGTTTTTTGTCTTTTCCGGCATCACCCTGGTCTGCTGCATGCTGGCCTTCTTCGGGGTCATCGGCCGGTTCCCTGCGTTCTGATCGCGGGGAAAAGACACCGTAACTATCTGGGAGGTAATGACCTGTGGCAAGATCCCTGAAACGACCACTACACAGAACAGAACAGAGAGACAGGCCCAAGCAGCAGATCCAGGGGACCGTGGATATGCCCTTTATGCTGCTGACGGTCCTGCTGGTGGTCATCGGTCTGGTGATGCTGCTGTCGGCCTCCTATCCCTCGGCCTATTACGACGTCTCCAACATCACCGGCGGCGACGCGTTCTACTATTTCAAGCGGCAGCTCATCTATGCGGTCATGGGCTTCGGCGTGATGTATTTCATCTCTCGCCTGAACTACCGGGGCCTCCAGGGCCTGGCCCTGACCATCCTGCTGGTGGCCTTCGTGCTGATGCTGGCGGTCAAGGTCCCCGGCCTGGGCCAGGAGGTCAACGGCGCTACCCGCTGGCTGAGGTATCCCATCCGCTGGCAACCCTCGGAGCTGGGCAAGTTCGGACTCATCCTGTATTTCTCGGCCCGGCTGGCCAAGCGAGACCAGCGCAGCCCGCTGAGCTTTAACCCCCGTACTGGTCTCGGTCGGTTTGGGAACCTGCTGGAGCGGTCCGGCTTCTTCGAACTGGTGCCCTACGGTATCGTTCTGGTGGTCATGATCGGCATCCTCTACCTCCAGCCCCACATGTCGGCCTCCATCCAGATGGTGGTCATCGCTGCGGCCATCCTATTCGCCGGCGGCATCTCGGCCAAGTGGTTCATCGCCGGCGGCGGCTCGGCGGTAGGCGGTCTGGCCGTCATCATCATGGCCACGGACTACATGACCTCCCGCATCAAAATGTGGCGCAACCCCTGGGACGATGCCCTGGGCAAGGGAATGCAGGCCATCCAGTCCATGCTGGCCATCGGCTCCGGCGGCCTCTTCGGCGTGGGCCTGGGCAACAGCCGCCAGAAATTCCTCTACCTGCCGGAATCGCAAAACGACTTTATCTTTGCCGTGGTCTGCGAGGAACTGGGCCTGGTGGGCGCGACCATCATCCTGGCCATCTTTGCGCTGCTGATCATCCGGGGCTACTGGCTGGCTCTCCACGCAAGAGACAAGTTTGGCTCTCTGGTCATCGTGGGCATCATGACCCTGTTTGCCTTCCAGGTCTTCGCCAACGTGGCCGTGGTGACCAACCTCTTCCCGGTGACGGGCATCTCGCTGCCCTTCTTCAGCTACGGCGGCACGGCCCTGCTCATCCAGATGGCGGAAATGGG
>CAYNZG010000001.1:0-4417 GCA_964401525.1 uncultured Ruminiclostridium sp. | reverse complement strand
TTGGCGCAGTCTGCGCCCTTCCGGCATCCGCCACAATTTAAAGACCCTGCGGAACCTGTCGGTGCCCTTCTTCAGCTACGGCGGCACGGCCCTGCTCATCCAGATGGCGGAAATGGGCCTGGTCCTCAGTATATCCCGGCAAAATCCCATTCGCTGACGGGAAGACCGGAGAAATGGGAGAAAAGGAGACAGACCATGAAAATACTCTTTACCTGCGGCGGCACGGCGGGGCACATCAACCCCGCCGTCGCCTTGGCGCGGATGTTTCAGGAACGAAATGAAGACTGCCAGGTCCTGTTCGTGGGGGCAAAGGGCGGCATGGAGGAGCGGCTGGTGCCGAAGGAGGGCTTCCCTCTGGAGACGGTGACCATCAGCTCCTTTTGGCGCAGTCTGCGCCCTTCCGGCATCCGCCACAATTTAAAGACCCTGCGGAACTTGTCGGTGTCCAAGCAGGAGGCGGCCAAGATTTTAGATGCCTTCCAGCCGGACCTGGTGGTGGGCACCGGCGGCTACGCTTCCTTCCCGGTGGTGAACGCCGCTGCCCATCGGGGCATCCCCACGGCGGTCCATGAGTCCAACGCCGTGCCCGGCCTCACCACCCAGCGCCTCTCTAAGGTGGCCGACCGGGTGATGGTGGGCTATGAGGAGTCCCGCGCCCACTACGACCACCCGGAGAAGGTGGTGGTCACCGGCACGCCGGTCCGGGGGGACTTCTTCACCCTGACCCGGGAGGAGGCCCGCCGGGTCCTGGGCATCACCGACGACCGCCCGCTGGTCCTGTCCTACTGGGGCAGCCTGGGGGCTGAGGTGATGAACGGCTACATGACCGACTTCATCCGCCGGGAGGTGGCCGAGGGCACGCCCTTCCACCACATCCACGGGGCGGGTCGGAACTTTGCCTCCATGACGAAGGCCCTGTCCGACTTGACCCTGCCGGAGGAGATCCAGGTGAAGGAGTATATCTACGATATGCCCGTGGTCATGACGGCGGCGGACCTGGTCCTCTGCCGGGGCGGTGCGTCCACCCTGTCGGAGCTGACCGCCATCGGCAAGCCTGCGGTCATCGTGCCCTCGCCCAACGTGACCAACAACCACCAGGAGAAAAACGCCAACGTCCTGGGCAGCCAGGGCGGGTCGGTGGTCCTGCTGGAGCCGGACTGCAGCGGCGAGACCCTGTACCAGACGGCGGCGGACCTGCTGCGGGACCACGCCAAACGGGAGAACATGGCCCAGGTCATGACCCGGCTGGGCATCCCGGAGGCCGCCGAGAAGATCTATGAGACCCTGTTGGCTTTGATCCCCCGCTGAACCTCCGGCGTCTCCCCTGCATAGGATGGCGTAACAAGCCTGATGGGGGAGAGAATATGGAGTATTTTGCGATCACCGGGGGCCGCCCGTTGGAGGGGAGCGTTCCCATCCAGGGGGCCAAGAACAGTGCCCTGCCCATCCTGGCGGCCACTCTGCTGGCCCGGGGGGAGAGCGTGGTGCACAACTGCCCGGACCTGACCGATATCACCACCGCCCTGGAGATCCTGACCGCTTTAGGCTGCCGGGTCCGCCGGGAAGGGCGGACCGTGACGGTGGACACCACCGGGCGTATCGGCACAGCCGTGCCTGACGGGCTGATGGTCCGGATGCGGGCCTCCGTCCTGTTTTTGGGGAGCCTGCTGGCGGCGGGAGGCGAGGCCTCCGCCCGCTGGCCCGGGGGCTGCGCCTTGGGCGACCGGCCCATCGACCTGCACATCCGGGCTTTCCAGGCTTTGGGTACCCAGGTCCGGGACCGGGAGGGGACCCTGTTCTGCCAGGCCAAAGCCCTGCGGGGCTGCCGCCTGGCGCTGCCCTTTCCCAGCGTGGGAGCCACGGAGAACGCCATGCTGGCCGCCTGCGGCGCAGCGGGCGTGACCGTCATCGACAACGCCGCCAGGGAGCCGGAGATCCGGGACCTGCAGGACTTTTTGCAGACCTTAGGGGCGGAGGTGCAGGGGGCGGGCACCGACCGGATCGTCATCCGGGGCGGACGGCCCCTCCATCCCGGGACCTACACCGTCATGGCTGACCGCATCGTGACGGCCACCTGCCTCTGCGCGGTGGCGGCCACTGGCGGAGAGGCCGACCTGCGGGGCGGCGATGGGGCCGTGCTGGGTCCCGTGCTGACAGCCCTTCGACGGGGCGGCTGCCAGATCGAGCAGGAGCTGGAAGGGCTGTGGATCCGGCAGACCGGCAAGCTCCGGGGGATCGGCCGGATCGTGACCCAGCCCTACCCGGGCTTTCCCACCGATGCCCAGCCGCTGCTGGCGGCGGCCCTGGCCACCGGACTGGGGGAGAGCACCATCGAGGAGACCATTTTCGACCAACGCTTCCGTTACGGAGCAGGGCTGCGGGCCATGGGAGCCGGGTTTCAGGTGGAGCAGACCACCGCCCGGATCACCGGGACCGACCTGCACGGGGCGGAGGTCACCGCAGCGGATCTGCGGGGCGGAGCCGCCCTGACCATCGCGGCCCTGGCGGCGGAAGGGGAGAGCACCGTGCACGCCCCGGACCATGTGGACCGAGGATACGAGCGTCTGGAGGAGACCTTCCAAGCCCTGGGAGGAGATATCCGGCGCGTGACCAGAGAAGGAAAGTAGTATGGCGAAACAGAAAAAGGACAAGGAAGCAAAGGCCCGCAAGGGCAAGGCGGGGATGGTCTATGCCCTGGTGATGATCGTCCTCATGGCGGTCTCCGTGGTGCTGGCCTGCACGGTCTTTTTCCGGGTGGAAGAGGTGGAGACCGTGGGCAATGAGCGGTATTCCACCGAGCAGATCCTCACGGTGGCCAACGTGGAAAAGGGCTCCAACCTGATCCTGACCCCCGGGGAGCAGATCGCCAACCGCATCTATAAAAACCTGCCCTATGTGGACCGGGTCCAGGTGCAGAAACGGTTCCCCACCACCATCCGTCTGCTCATCACCGAGTCCCAGCCGGTGGCAGTCCTGCCCGGCGCGGCCATGGTGACCACGGAGGAGGGGGAAGAGATCCTGGCGGAGACCGGCGACCTCTGGATCATCGACTCCCAGGGCAAGCTCCTGGAAAAGAGCGACGAGAGCCTGGCCCTGCAGTACATCGGCGTGACGGGCCTGCAGGTGATGGATGCCCAGCAGGGGCAGATCGCCCAGACGGTCCCCGGCACCGAGAAGCGGCTGGAGACTCTGCTGAGCTTACTGCAAGTCCTGGAAGACCGGGGCCTGGTGGAGAAGATCACCGCCATCGATGCCACCCTCAGCACGGAGATCTCCCTGGTCTATGACGGGCGCATCACCGGCAAGCTCCTCAGCAGCAGTGATTTCAACCGAAAACTGCAGATCTTTGAGGAGGTCGTGGCCCTCACGGGAGAGAACGAATACCGCACTGTGAACCTGAAAAGCGACGTGGTCTATGACTCCCCCGGTAACTGAGAAAAGGGGAGGGAAGACCCGAAAACGGGCGAAATTTTTTGAAAAAGAAGGAGAATAATTCTAAGTTTTCTATTGACCTGCCGGAGAAAGGGAGATACAATAAGAGAAAATAGAATTTTTTATACATAGTTTCAGATAAATTCACTTAGGAGGATCGAGCATGTCTTTTGGATTAGATACCGGAGCAGATTCCGTGGTCAATATTAAGGTGATCGGTGTTGGCGGCGCTGGCAGCAATGTTGTCAACCGCATGGTGGAGTCCGGCGTGAAGGGCGTGGATTTCATTGCCGTAAACACGGATAAGCAGGCGCTGGCCATTTCCAGCGCAAACCAGAAGGTGCAGATCGGCGAGAAGCTGACCGCAGGTCAGGGAGCCGGTTCTAATCCCGAGGTGGGCCGCCAGTCCGCAGAGGAGAGCCGTTCTCAGGTCTCCAAGATCCTGGAAGGGACCGACATGGTCTTCATCACCGCCGGTATGGGCGGCGGCACCGGCACCGGCGCAGCACCCATCCTGGCTGACCTGGCCAAGGAGATGGATATCCTGACCGTCGGCGTCGTGACCAAGCCCTTCTCCTTTGAGGGCCGCCGCCGCATGCAGCAGGCTGAGCTGGGCATCGAGAACCTGCGCACCAAGGTGGACTCCCTGGTCATCATCCCCAACGACCGCCTGAAGTTCGCCACCGAGCAGAAGATCACCCTGTCCAACGCCTTTGAAGTGGCCGACGACGTTCTGCAGCAGGCCGTGCAGTCCATCTCCGACCTGATCAAGAACACCGGCTTCATCAACCTGGACTTCGCCGACGTGTCCGCCGTCATGAAGGACGCCGGCATGGCACACATGGGCGTGGGCCGCGCCAACGGCAAGAGCAAGGCCGAGGAAGCTGCCCGCCGCGCTGTTTCCAGCCCCCTGCTGGAGACCTCCATCAACGGTGCCCGCGGCGTTCTGGTGAATGTCACCGGCTCTGCTGATGTGGGCCTGGAG